>JBKQMI010000114.1:0-33251 GCA_052146775.1 Methylocella sp.
GCCAAATTGACTCCATGGCCGGATAATTTGCTGCAGCGCTGGGATCAGACGACCGCCGAGGAGAAGAAGCTGTTCATCCGGCAGGCGGACGTCTATGCCGCCTATCTCGCCTACACCGACCATGAGATCGGCCGCGTCATCCAGACGGTCGAAGATCTGGGCGAGCTCGACAACACCCTGATCATCTACATCAGCGGCGACAACGGCGCCTCCGCCGAGGGTTCGCCCAAGGGGACGCCGAGCGAAGTGCTGCAGTTCAACGGCATCGAGCTGCCTGTCGCCGAACAGATGAAGTTCTACGACGTCTGGGGCACCCAGTTCGCCTACAACCACTTCGCGGTGCCGTGGGCCTGGGCGTTCGATACGCCCTACAAATGGACCAAGCAGGTCCCCTCCTTCTTCGGCGGCACGCGCCAAGGCATGGCGATCTCCTGGCCGGCGCGGATCAAGGATAAGGGCGGCACCCGCTGGCAGTTCCATCATGTGATCGACATCGTGCCGACGCTGCTTGAGACCACCGGCATTCCGGCGCCCAACATGGTCGACGGGGTCGGGCAAAAGCCAATCGAAGGCGTCAGCATGGCCTACACCTTCGACAAGGCGGGCGCCGACGCGCCCTCGCCGCATCACACGCAATATTTCGAGATGATGGGCGTGCAGGGCCTCTACAGCGACGGCTGGATGCTGAGCGCCGTGCCGAAACGGGCGCCGTGGGAACTGCTCACCAAGGCGATCACCGATCCGGCCAGCGCCTTCAAGTTCGAACTCTATGACGTCAGCCACGACTGGACGCAATATACCGACGTCGCCGCCGACAATCCCAAGAAGGTGAAGGAGATGACCGACCTGATGTTCGGCGAGTTCGCGAAATATCAGGTGCTGCCGCTCGACGCCTCCGTCGCGACGCGCATGGTGACGCCGCGCCCCTCGCTGAACGGCGGGCGCAAGGAGTTCACCTATTCGGGCGAGCCGGTCACCGGCCTGCCGCGCGGAACAGGGCCTGACCTCCTCAACACATCCTACACGATCACCGCCGACATCGACGTCCCGGACGGCGGCGGCGAAGGCATGATCGTCACCCGCGGCGGACGGTTCGGCGGCTACGGGCTCTATCTGATGAAAGGCAAGCCCGTCTTCACCTGGAACCTTTTAGACCTCAAGCGGGTGAAATGGCAGGCGCCGGAGGCGCTCACGCCCGGCAAGCACACGCTCGTCTACGACTTCAAATATGACGGTCTTGGCTTTGCGACTCTCGCCTTCAACAACATCAGCGGCCTCGGCCGTGGCGGCACGGGAACGCTCAGCGTCGACGGAAAGGTCGTCGCGACGCAGACGATGGAGCACACGGTTCCGCTGACCCTGCCCTGGGACGAGACCTTCGACATCGGCTCCGACACCGGCACGCCGGTCGACGACGGCGACTATCAGGTCCCGTTCGCCTTCACCGGCAAGATCGACAAGCTGACGATCTCAGTCGCCCCCCCGGTGCTGACCGAGGACGACAAGAAGAAGCTTCTTGAGGCCGAGCACGCGGCGCAGGACGCCAATTAGAGTATTTTCGAGCGAAGCGGATGCCGCTTCGCGTTAAGAAAATGTGTCAAAACAAAAAGTTAGAGTGTTTTCCGATTCCATCGGACCGGAGAACACTCTAGGGCGCGGTCGCTTCCATCGATTGTCATTGCCGGGCTTGACCCGGCCATCCAGACCAGCGGCGTCGCGCGACTTGATGCCCGGGCTCGACCCGGCCATGACGAGCGGAAGCGTCCTCAGCCCGCCGCCGGCCGGCGCTGCACGACGAGCTTCGCCGTCATCTCCTGCACCACCTCGCCGCGCTGGTTCAGGGTTTGGCTGCGCACCGTGACCGTTCCGCGTTCGGGGCGCGAACGCGACGGCCTGATCTCGATGATTTCGCTTTCGACGTGAAGGGAATCGCCGGGCCGCGTCGGGCGCGGCCAGACGAGTTCGCCGCCGGCGCCGATGACGCCGCCAGCGAGCGGCGCGCCGCCGGTAACGAGCAGCTTCATGGTGATCGCCGCCGTATGCCAGCCGCTCGCGACGAGGCCGCCGAAGAACGTGTCTTTCGCCGCCTCGGCATCGAGATGGAAAAGCTGCGGATCGAACTGCGCGGCGAAGGCCTTGATCTGCGCCTCATCAAGCTCGTGCGAGCCGCTGACGAAGCGTTGTCCAACCTTGAGGTCGTCGAGGTAAAACAGATCGTCGCCTTTGCGCTCGCCCGCGGCCATCGGGACTCTCCAATTATATTATCAATATCATATCATGTCAGCAGGCGCGGTCCGGCGCATGATCTCAAACGGGCGGCGGGTTGCGCTCGGAGAACACCGCGCGCTGATGCCAATAGGGATAGGGCGTCGGGCGCTCGCTTGCGGCGTCGAGCCTTGCGATCTGCTCGCCCGTCAGCGACCAACCGATGGCGCCGAGGTTTTGCTTGAGCTGCTCCTCATCCCGCGCGCCGATGATGACGCTGGAGACGGTCGGGCGTTGCAACAGCCAGTTGAGCGCGATCTGCGGAACGCTCTTGCCGATTTCCCTGGCGATTTCGTCGAGGGCGTCGACAACGCGATAAAGATATTCGTCGTCGATCTGTGGCCCGATCGCGGCCGTCTTGTGCAGGCGGCTCAACTTCGGAATCGGCTGGCCGCGCCGGATCTTGCCGGTGAGCCGCCCCCATCCGAGCGGGCTCCAGACCATCGCGCCGACATGCTGGTCGAGGCCGAGCGGCATCAGCTCCCATTCATAGTCGCGCCCAACCAGCGAATAATAGGCCTGATGCGCGACATAGCGCGGCAGGTTGTAGCGCTCCGCGAAGGCGAGCGATTTCATGAGATGCCAACCGGAGAAATTCGAGCAGCCGATATAGCGGATCTTGCCGGCGCGGATGAGATCGTCCAGCGCTGAGAGGGTCTCCTCGATCGGCGTCAGCGCATCGAACCCGTGTAGCTGAAAGAGATCGATGTGATCCGTCCGCAGGCGCTTCAGCGCGCCCTCGACCGCGTTGATGAGATGGAAGCGCGACGAGCCGACGTCATTGGCGCCAGGGCCCGAGCGGAACGTCGCCTTGGTCGAGATCAGCGCGTCATTGCGTCGGCCTTTGAGCGCTTCGCCGAGAATCTCCTCGGCGGCGCCGGCCGAATAGATGTCGGCGCTGTCGAACATGTTGAGACCCGCTTCAAGACAAATATCGACCAGGCGGCGCGCCTCCCTCACGTCAGTCGCCCCCCAGGCCGCGAAGAGTTCGCCTTTGCCGCCGAAGGTGCCGGTGCCGAAGCTGAGCGCCGGAACGCTGAGGCCCGATCCGCCAAGACGCCTGTGCTCCATCTTTGAGATCCTTCTCTTTCAAGCCTGTTGCGTTAAGCGTATTGCGCCTCGCCATTGCCGAACGACCAGTTCTCCTTGGCGGTCTCGACGAGGCTGATGAACACATCCTCGCGCCGCAGCCCGAGGCGCTCATGAAGCCCGTCCGCCACCGCCATGTAGAAAGCGCGCTTCATCTCGACCGAGCGGCCGGCGTTGAGCGTCATCTGAATGACGATGACGTCGTCGCTCCGCTGGATTTGCAGATAGGTGCGGTCGATGATGAAGTCGTTGTCCGAATGCTCCGCGATGATCTGGAAGCGATCGTTGGCGGGCGCGTTCAACGTCGCGATCATGGCCTCGTAGACGACGTCGGCGGCGGTTCGGCGATAGGCTTCCGTCTTGCCGCGGGCAAGATTAATTCGAACGAGCGGCATCGTCGGGTCTCCTTGTTGACGGGGCGATGACGGCGCCGGCCTGGGCCGTCCTGCATATTTATATGATTATCGTCAGACATTTTATATGACAGGCGTCATATTTCTTAGCGCCCAATGCCGGGCATTGGGTCCTCATTGGACCGCGCGGAACGGAAGGGCGGCGTCATTATGCGCCAGATCGCGCGCGGCATAAAGCGGCCCCGTAACCTTTTCGGCCAACTTCACTCAACCGCATGGGCCAGTCGCGCGGTGTTTCACGTGAAACACCTTTGACCGCCCCCGCGCGGCCGATCGCACCCTTTTGAAGCGGGGCGAGGTAAGACGGCGTTTTTTCGCGCGCCTCAAAAGGCGGACCAGCCTTGACTTCCGGCGACCGCCGCAAAAATCGTGAAAAGGCTCAAAATCAGCAAAATCCAGTGCCCGCGCTGCAGCGCCGTGAGCGCGCCATCGGGGTCCCGCGCGCCCCAGAGATGCAGACGCCTGTGCAGGATCAACGGCTCCAGCACAAACAGCAGCAGCGCGAAAACGAGCCACACGAACACCATCGCATGCATCCACCAGAACGCCGGATCGCGGAAGCGATCCCACGCGCCCAAGCGGTGAAGCATGTACAATCCGGTGAGGCCGACGAGGAGAATTGCGATCTGCGCCTGCGGCGCGAAGCGGCGCTCGATCGCCTCGAAGGCGGAAAAGCGCGCGGGACCAAGTTCGCCGCGCCGGGCCGCCGGCAGGACCGACAGCGTGACCATCGCGACCCCGCCGATCCAGATCACGACGCCGAGAACATGCAGCGCGCGGGCGAGGATGACGTCGGTCATGGCGATCGCTCCTTAATTGTCGTCCTTGCCATAGATTTTGTGGACAGGCCAGAGCATGATCGTCGCCAAGAGGGAAAACACCTCGCACCGAAAAGGGAGGCTTCGCATGATCGAACGCAGGGATTTCAAGGGGTTGGGCGGCGCGGACTATGGCTGGCTGAAGGCCCGGCATCATTTCTCCTTCTCCAATTATTATGATCCGAAGCGCATGGGCGTCGGCTCCCTGCGCGTCTGGAACGACGACGAGATCGCACCGAACGAGGGTTTCGCGCCGCATCCTCACGCAAACATGGAGATCATCACCTATGTGCGCGAGGGCGCGATCACACATGAGGACAGTCTCGGCAATCACGGGCGCACGGAGGCTGGCGACGTTCAAGTGATGAGCGCGGGCGCCGGCATCCGCCATTCGGAATATAACTTCGAAGAGGGGCCAACGAAGCTGTTCCAGATCTGGATTCAGCCGACGCAGCCCGGCGGCGCCCCCTCCTGGGGGGCGAAGCCCTTTCCGAAATCCGGGCGCGACGGGCGTCTCGCGCCCCTCGCGAGCGGCTATGCGGAGGATTCCGACGCCCTGCCGATCCGCGCCGACGCCCGCGTGCTGGGCGCGACCCTCAAGGCCGGCGGCCGGATCGAATATCCGCTCGGCGCCGGGCGCAGCGGCTATCTCGTGCCGGCGAAGGGCGTCGTCGAAGTCAATGGCGTGCGCTTGGAGGCGCGGGACGGCGCCGCCATCCAGAACGAGGAAATGCTGAAGATCACCGCGCTGGAGGATTCCGAGATCGTTCTCGTCGATGCGGCCTGACCCTGCTGAAACCGGAGTGGAATCAATGGCTAAAGTTCTCGTTCTCTATTATTCCGCCTACGGCCATATCGAGAAAATGGCCGAGGCCGAGGCCGAGGGCGCCCGTTCCGCGGGCGCCACGGTCGACATCAAGCGCGTGCCCGAGCTGGTCCCGCCCGAAGTCGCCGCGCGGTCACATTACAAGCTCGATCAGCCGGCGCCTGTGGCATCGGTCGCCGATCTCGAACATTACGACGCCATCATCGTCGGGACGGGCACCCGCTTTGGCCGGGTCAGCTCGCAAATGGCGAATTTTCTCGATCAGGCGGGCGGCCTCTGGGCGCGCGGCGCCTTCAACGGCAAGGTCGGCGCCGCCTTCACCTCGACGGCGACGCAGCATGGCGGCCAGGAGACGACGCTGTTCTCGATCATCACGAATCTTTTGCATTTCGGCATGATCATCGTCGGTCTCGACTATGGCTTCGCCGGCCAGATGCGGCTCGACGAGATCACCGGCGGGGCGCCCTATGGCGCGACCACCATCGCGGGCGGCGACGGCTCGCGCCAGCCGACGCAAAGCGAACTTGACGGCGCCCGCTATCAGGGCCGCCGGGTGGCGGAGGTGGCGGGCAAGCTGTTCGGGTGAGGCATAGGCGGCGAAGCAGCGCCGCCCACTTCAGTAAAGTCTGAATATTTGAAGTATAATAAGGCGCGCGCGTAGCGCATTCGGTCAGAGCGTGCTAAATGTCCTCCTTATGACTTTCAAGGCACAAGACGATCCTGTTCTTCAGCGCTTCAGGGCGGCGCTGGATCAAATCTACGGTCCTAGGCTTGAGCGCGTTATCTTGTTCGGTTCACGCGCCCGTGGCGACGCGCGCGCGGATTCCGATTACGATATCGCCGTTTTTCTCAACCAGCCGGAGAGTTTCTGGAGGGAAAGCGGCCGCATCGCTGACATCGGCGCTGATATTCTTTACGCGACGGGAGCGGTCATCAATGCTTTGCCCTTCCGCGCCGGCGCTTATCGCGACCGCACCCCGCTGATGCACGAAATGCGGCGCGAAGGTCTCGACTTGTGACGCCGGAAGCCGGCGATTACCTTGATAAGGCGCGGCAATCCTTGCAGGAAGCGCGCGCCGTTGCGGCGATTGACCTTCCCGTCGCGGCGGGCCGCGCGGCTTATCTTGCCGCCTATCACGCGGCGCAGGCGCTCATTTGTGACCGCACTGGCAAGATCACGAAAACCCATAGCGGCGCGCGCAGCGAATTCGCGCGCCTGGCCAAAGACGATCCCCTCATCGATCGGACCTTCACGACTTTTCTCGCTCAGGCGTATGCATTGAAGGAAATCGCCGATTGCGACATTGGCCAGAATGCGAGCATCACCGTCGCCTATTTGGTCTTTGCTGGCCGCCGGCCGCGACGGCTGGCGCGCTGTTTAGGCCCTGTTTGACAGGTCCAAAAGGTGGAGTAGCGTAAATCGGCTGTCTATCTTTCTATAAACATGCCGGAGTGGGGAGGGTAAGGTGAAGACTACATTATTTTTTGTAATAAGTCTTTTGACATGGACTACGCAGGCATTAGCGGCGGATAAATACCAAATTATTCCGTTGACTTCAGATTTCGTCACCGCTCCACCCTCCCCACCCCCCGCACATGCGGGGCACTATGCTCTGATAATAAATACAGATAATGGAGAATTGAAGCATTGCTTCGTTTCATACACTGAGATTAACCATGATCACCCAAACCCGTTCTTGCAGCAGGGTTGTATTAAATCTAAAATTCAGTTTGGATCTATGCCTCCCGGTCAAGCTACGCTTTCAATATGGGGCGGATCTCGTGGGATCGGGTCCGGTGCAGCGGGCGATCCGGCTATTTGGAAAGTTGATCAATCAACCGGTATCGTGACCTTTTGTGGCGCCGCGAGTTGGGAATATAATTTCTACCCGATTAGATGGCAGTGCATTGAACTCAGTGATAGGCCGTAGAGCTTGGTCACGTACCCTACACCTGCGCCTTCGCCGCCTCTTTCTTCCCAAACCCGCCTTTCACCTTCTCGCGAATGGCCTGGAAGAACACGTAGAGCGCGGGAATCGCGAAAATCCCGATGAATGACGCCGCGATCATGCCGCCGAACACCGGCGTCGAGACGTTGCGCCGCGCCAGCATCGCCGCGCCCGTGCCGAACACCAGCGGCGCGAGGCCCAGAATAAAGGCGAAAGAGGTCATCATTACCGGGCGGAAGCGCAGCCGCGCGCCTTCGGTCGCGGCTTCGAGCAGCTCCATGCCGCGCTCGCGCCGCTCTTTGGCGAATTCGACGATCAGAATGCCATTCTTGGCGGCAAGGCCAATCAGCACGATCATGCCGATCTGCCCGTAGAGATCGAGCGTCAGGCGCGTCATGACGAGCGCGGCGAAGGCGCCCAGAATGCCGATCGTGACCGAGAGCAGCACGGGCACCGGAATGGTCCAGCTTTCATACAAGGCGACGAGGAAGAGGAATGCGAACAGCACCGCAAAGCCAAGGATCATCGCGGTCTTGCCCTCCGCCCGCTTTTCCTGGAACGAAATATCGGTCCATTCGCCCTTGTAGCCCGCCGGCAGCGCCTTCGCCGCGACGCTCTCCATGGCGTTCAGCGCCTGCCCCGACGAGACGCCCGGCGCCGGGGACCCCTGCACGGTGACGGCGAGACGGTTATTGTAGCGGATCAGCGCCTGCGGGCCGGTGACCACCTTGGTTTCGACGAGGCTGCGCAGCGCGATCATCTTGCCGTCCTTGCTGCGGACGTTGATGCGGCTGATGTCGTCAAGCGACTTGCGGTCGGCGGCCTCGGCCTGCGCCTGCACCTGCCAGGTGCGGCCGAACAGATTGACGTCATTGATGTACATGCCGCCGAGCGAGGTCTGCAGCGCCTGGAAGATGTCGCCAACGTCAATGCCGAGGATCTGCGCCTTGTCGCGGTCGATATCGAGATAGATCGACGGATTATTGGCCGAGAAGGTGCTGTAGACGCGCGAGAGCTGCGGGTCCTGATTGGCGGCGACGAGAAGGCCGCGCAGCACCTGAGACAGCGCCTTGGGATCATTGCCGCCAAGGGCGCTCAGCACATAGCTGAAGCCGCCGCCGGTGCCGAGGCCGATGATCGGCGGCGGCGCGATCGGGATCGCCCGCGCGCCTGTGACGGCGGCCAGCTTTCCGCCGAGCCGCGCGATGATGGCGGGGGCGGAATCAGCCGGGTTCGTGCGTTCGTCGAAGGGTTTTAACGTCACGATCACGAAAGCGGCGTTCGGCTGCGAGTAATTGTCGATGAAATTCAGGCCAACGACCGAGGAATAATCGGCGATCGCCTCTTCCCCTTTCAGAATGTTCTCGACCTGCTCGACGGCGGCGCTGCTGCGGCCGATCGAGGCGGCGTCGGGCAATTGCACCACGACGAAGAAGGCGCCCTGGTCTTCTTCGGGCAGGAATCCCGTCGGCGTGATCTTGTTCAGCGCGAGGATACCGAAGACCGAAACCGCGACCATGGCGAGGCCGATGATCGAGATGCGCACGAGGCGCGCGACCACCGCGCCATAGGCGTCGCGGACATGGTCGATGCCGCGCATGACCATGCCGATCGGGCCGCGCCGCGGCCCGTGATGCGGCTTCAGGAGGATCGCGCACAGCGCTGGCGACAGCGTCAGCGCGTTGATCGCGGAGAGGAACATCGACACGGCGACGGTGACGGCGAATTGCCGGAACAATTCGCCGGTGATGCCCGGAATGAACGCCACGGGAACGAAAACAGACAGCAAAACCAGGGTGATGGCGATAATCGGCGCGGTGATCTCGGCCATCGCGGCTTTGGTCGCCTCGGCTGGCGAAAGCTCCGGATGGCTCTCCATCTTGGCTTCGACCGCCTCGACGACGACGATGGCGTCGTCGACGACGATGCCGATCGCCAGAATGAGGGCGAGAAGCGAGACGGTATTGGCCGAATAGCCGACGGCGTTGAGGACGACGAATGCGCCGATGAGGCTGACCGGCACGGCGATGGTCGGGATCAGCGTCGCGCGCAGGCTGCCAAGGAACAGGAAAACGACCAGAACGACGAGGATGAAGGCCTCGACCAGCGTGTGCTCCACCACTTTGATGGTCGCCGAGACGAAGGTGGTCGGGTCGTAGGTGACCTTCCATTCGAGGTCGTCGGGGAAGCTTTTCTGCGCCGCGGCGAGCTTGGCCTTGACCGCTGCGAGCGTCTGCAGGGCGTTGGCGCCGGGCGACTGATAGACGCCGATCAGCGTCGCCGGCGCGCCATTGAGGCGCGTCGCGCGATCGAGATTTGACGCGCCAAGCTCAAGGCGGGCGACATCCGAGAGGCGCAGCACCGAGCCGTCGGGATTGGTGCGGATGATGATTTTTTCGAAATCGTCGATGGACGACAGTCGCCCCTTGGTCTGGATGTTCAGCTGCAGCTGCTGGTCGTCGGAGATCGGCCGCGCGCCGATGCGCCCGACGGCGGCCTGCACGTTCTGGCTCTTCACAGCCTTGATGATGTCGGCCGAGGTGAGGCCGAGGCCGGTCAGCCGGTCGGTCTGCAGCCAGACCCTGATGGCGTAGTCCTGCGGGCCGAACAGCTTCGCGTCGCCGACGCCGGCGGTGCTGCGGATGTCGTCGACGAGGTTGATCGTCGCGTAATTGGAGATGAACAGCTCATCATGCGTCAGCTTCGGCGAATAGAGGGCGATGACGCCGAGCAGCGCCGAGGATTGCTTCTTGACGTTGACGCCCTGCCGCTGGACGTCCTCCGGCAGCTTGGAGAGCGCGGTCTGCACCCGGTTGTTGACGTTGACGGTATTGATGTCGGGATTGGTTCCAAGCTCGAAGGAGACGAGCAGCGAATAGCTGCCGTCATTGCCGCTGACGCTCTTCATATAGATCGCCTTGTCGACGCCGACGATCTGGCTTTCGAGCGGCTGGGCGATGGTCGATTCGACCACGGCGGCGGAGGCGCCTGGGTAAGATGTGGAGACGGAGACCTGCGGCGGCACGATGTCCGGATATTGCGCGATCGGGATCGCCAGCAGCGAGACGAGGCCGGCGATGACCGTCACCAGCGCGATGACGATGGCGAGCCGCGGCCGGTCGACGAAGACGGATGAGAGCATGGTTCAGCTCCGGCCGAGGGTCTTGGCCGCGGGCGCGGCGATGACGGGCGCGCCGGGACGCAGCGCCTCAAGCCCCTCGACGATCACCTGCTCGCCGCCTTGAAGCCCCGAGTCGATGATGGCGTTCGGCCCGCTCTCGCCGCCGATTTTCAGGCGCCGGACGGCGGCCTTGCCGTCCTCGACGATAAAGACATAGACGCCCTGCTGATCGGCGATGAGAGCCGCCTGCGGAACGAGGATTTTCTCCTCCGGCTTGTCGCCCTGGACGGAGACCTTGACCAGTTGGCCGTCGATTAGCTGGCCTTTCGGATTGGGAACGCTCGCGCGCACCAGCACGCTGTCGGTCGCGCGGTCGACGGACACATCCACAAAATTGAACTTGCCTGGAAACTCATAGGCCGAGCCGTCCGAGAAGCGAAGACCCGCGGTCAGCGCGCCGCCGCCGGCGCGGCGCTTTTCGCCCTCCAGCTGAAGGAATTCGCGCTGGCTCACGGGGATCGTCACATACATCGGGTCCTGACTGACGATGGTGGTGAGCACGCCGCTGTCCGGCCCGACGACATTGCCCCTGGTCACGCTGGTGCGGCCGATCAGCCCGGAAATCGGCGCCTTGATCTCGGTATAGCCGAGGTTGATGTTCGCCGTCTGAAGATTGGCCTCGGCCACCAGAACGTCGCCTTTCGCCGTCTGCTCCTCGGCAAGCCGCTGATCTCGGGTGGCGACCGAACCGGTTTGCTTGCCCAGCAGCGTTTCGGCCCGTTCGAGCTGCCCCGAGGCGTTGACCACCACGCCTTTCGCCTTGACGAGGGCGCCGCGCGCCTGCTGCACCGCCGCCTGGAACGGCTCCGGCTCGATGCGATAGAGGACCGCGCCCTCCTTGATGGCGTCGCCCTCCTTGAACAGAATCTCCTGCAGGAAGCCGGTAATGCGCGCGCGCACGCTGACGCGCTCGACCGCCTCGACGCGGCCAACGAATTCCTGCGCGGGATTGATTGGCTGCTTTTCGGCCAGAACCGTGCCGACCCGCGTCGCCGCTGGCGCCTGAGCTGAAGCTGGAAGCGCGGCGGCGAGGAAGACAAGAGCGAGCGGCGCGGCGAAGGTCGAAAGACGCATGGCTTCCTCCGAGGGCGGCGCAAGAGGGGCTGTCGCCAGCGCTCATTGTGAGCGGAGCGTCCTCTTGCGGGGAACGAGGGACCCCGGCGGGGGGCGGCGAAGAAGGGCGGCGGCGGTTTTGAAGACGGCGGTTTTCCAGCGGCCAGCGTGCCGAGGCGGCGTTGGAAAGTCAATCTGGAGCCTGAGCCTCCGCGCGCCGAGCCTTGACCGCCCCCTCTGAATGTGACGATCCGCTCGCCGAACATTTCGACAAGCTCCGCCAATTCGCCGCCTGACGCGGCGCGCCGGCGCGTTCGCGAGCCTTAAGCCCCCGAGCCTTACCGCCCATTGAAGATCAGGCGCCGATCAACTGCGGGGCGTCGTCGGCGTCGCCCCACCCGCACGACTGGCACAATTGAACGGCCAAAACATCATTTCGGCGCCTGTCGATAGCCGCTTTGAACGCCGAAACGAAATCCCCCTTGGCCACGACGAGACCCACCCCCTCTTGCGATATGGCGGCGAGAAGCGCCGTCGCCGCGCTTTCGACGGCTTCGTCCGCGAGGCAGGATTCGATGGCCTCGAATATGTCCTGATCGCGCGCGGCGATGCAAACCTCAAGATAAAGTTTGCAAGACATCCACTGCCAATGCAGTTTCCAGCCCAGACACCATTTATCCCAAGGCGTGATCGAGCATATTTTCAGACATTCAGCCCGGCTTTGCGGGTTGGTTACCGGCGCCCTCCAGTGCGCAAGCTTCCGCATGACCCGGAATTGCTGCTTTTCTTTACTGATATTATGCCGCAAGTGACATTCATACAAAGACGCATCTGGCGCAGCTCTATTTGGTTCAACAAATATTTTGCCGTCCATCTCATCGCATCCCGATACTCGATGGTTGAAGCTCGTGTAGCGCGCCAAACAGATATTATTGAATAAAATAAAGGAGCTTGCAATAACTTGTAAGCTTTGGAAAATATGGCCCTAGTTGAAATCATTTGCTGTGTGCATTGCAGCATTTAACGCTTGTAGATTGGCCTATTGTAAATATAGCGTCGCCGGCGCCGAGGCCGCCGCGCGTCAAAGCAGCGGATCGAGCATGCGGGCGACGCCCTCGATGGTGTCGCGGAAGACGGAAACCGGCGCGACGCCCTTTTGCGTCGGGTCCCGCAGCGTTTCGATCCATTTCGCGACGGCGCCGGTCTGCTCCGGGCCATAGACGATGGCGTTCGCCTCGAAATTCAAGAACAGGCTGCGCGGGTCGATGTTGACTGAGCCGACCATCGCCAGCGCATCGTCGACGAGGACGATCTTGGCGTGCACCATGCCCCCGACGAAGCGGATGACGCTGACGCCCGCCGCCGCCGCGTCGCGCAGCGGCTGGCCGCGGGCAAGATCCGCGATGAGATGATTTGACGGGTCCGGCACATAGACGCGGACGTCGACGCCGCGGTGCGCGGCGAGCGCGAGCGCCTCACCGAGGCCCTCCGGCGGAAGAAAATAGGGCGTGACGATCCAGAGGCGCCGGCGCGCCGAGAAGGCGGCCGAGACGATGGCGGCATAAACCGGATCGCCCGACACGTCGGGGCCGGACGGCGCGACCTGCACGATCGCCTCGCCCACGGACGCCGGCGCGTCCGGCGGCGCTTCGATGCGATGGCCGGTGACGAACTCCCAGTCGGCGGCGAAGATGGCGGCGTAGTCGCGCACGGCCGGACCCTCGAGCAAAAAGGAAAGATCGCGCCAGCGCTTCGGGTCCGGCGCCGGCCCCAAATATTCCAGCGCGACATTGGCGCCGCCGGCGACCGCCCTTCGATCATCGGCGATCAGCATCTTGCGATGGTTGCGCATATTCGTGCGGGTGAAATGCCGCAGTTGCACCGGCAGGAAGAAAGCGGCCTCGCCGCCGGCCCGAATCAGCGGATCAAGCGCGCGCTTCGAGGTGTGAAACGATCCGAAGCCGTCGAGGAGGAGCCGCACTTCGAGGCCGTGGCGCGCGCGTCGCGCAAGCGCCTCGATGATGGCGCGGCCGACGGGATCGGGATTGAGGATGAAGCTCGCCATGTGGATGCGGTTCTCCGCGCCCTCGATCACCTCGATGAATCTTTGATAGATCTCGACGCCGTCGGCGCAGAGCGAGAAGCGGTTGCCGGGCCGCGCCTGCGGCAGACCGTAGCTTTGCAGCAACTGGTCAGTCCCCGCCTCCCCGCGCGGCAGCGGCAGCGCCTTCGGCTGGCCGGAGCCGAGCTGGCGCTTCAGCATCAAGGCGCTGTCGAGCTTGCGCCCGCCAAGGACGAGATAGGCCGGAATGCCGAGCCACGGGATGAGCAGGATCGCCATCAGCCAGGCCGTCATGCTGGCGGCGGAGCGGCGCTGTCGCAACATGCGGGGGACGATGAGGAGGGTCATCGCGACGCCCGCGATCATCGCGAAATGCGAACCGATAATCGAATCGAGCATGAGATTCGCCAAAGTTGACCGAATTGATTGAACATGGTCGCCGCGCGCGCGGCAAGCGACGGCGTTATTGCCCGGCAAACCTTTCGTCTACCGGCACGCTATAGCCCACCGCCAGCCGGTTCGTCTCATTGGCGAGGCCGATCACCGCGATGAGTTCGGCGAGTTGCTCGTCGCTCATGCCCTTCGCCCGCGCCCTGGCGGTGTGCGAGGCGATGCAATGGGCGCAATTATTGGTGACGCTGACCGCGATATAGACCAGTTCCTTCGTCAGCGGATCGAGGGCGCCCGGCGCCATGACCTCCTTGACGGCCGCCCAGATGCGCCGAAGCGTCGCCGGATGATTGGAGAGCGCCTTCCAGAAATTATTGATCCAGTCGGTCTGCCGGGTCGCCTTGATGTCCTCAAAGACCGAGAGAACCTCGGGTGAAGCCTCTTTTTCCTCGATCAGTCGCGCCAATTGCCGCCTCCCCTCGCCAAATCGGAAGTCTGGTCGAAAGCTTCGCGCCATCGATTCGGCGGAAGCTATGAGAAATTAACCACAAATTGTTAACCCTCCGCTCACGGGACAGCGGACTTCCCCTATTGCCGCCGCAAAGATCGGACAATTTGGACGGAGGGCGCTCTCGCTCCGCCTTTCCTTCGCCGCTCTTGCGTCTCTTGCGCCCCTTGCGCCCCTCGGGTTCGGAAATGACTCTAGCATTCTGGCGCGGATTTTTCCGGCGCGGCCGATTGATGCGCCTGCTTCTTTTGTCGGCGCTGCTGGCCCAGGGCGCGAGCGCGGCCGAAAAAGGGGCGCTTCCGATCCCGACGGCGACGCTCGCTCTGATGGCCGCGCATGATACGACCGCCGCCGCGCCGATCCTGATGCGGGCCTATAAAAAAGAATCCGAAATCGAAATCTGGAAGAAAAACAGCGGCGGGCGCTATGTTTTTCTGAAAAGCTTCCCGATCTGCCGCTGGTCGGGAACGCTGGGGCCAAAGGCGACGCAGGGCGATCGCCAGACGCCGGAGGGGTTCTATTCGGTCGGCGCGACGCAGATGAACCCCTATTCGCACTATTACCTCTCCTTCGATACGGGCTATCCCAACGCCTATGACAGAGCGCATGGCGATTCGGGTTCCGCCGTGATGGTGCATGGCACCTGCTCGTCGGCCGGATGCTTCGCGATGACCGACAAGGGCGTCGGCGAAATCTTCGCCCTCGCGCGCGAGGCGCTGCGCGGCGGCCAGAGCGCTTTTCAGTTCCAGTCCTATCCGTTCCGCATGAGCGCCCAGAACATGGCGCGCTATCGCGCCGACGCGAATATCGCCTTCTGGCGGCAATTGAAGGAGGGCTCGGACCGATTCGAGGCGACCGGCGAAGAACTCGCCGTCAGCGTCGCGGGCGGCCGCTACGCCTTCGCGCCCTCGGGCGATCCGGTGAAGGAGGCGGCGGCTCAGACGCGCCACGCGCAGGAGCAGGCGCGAATCGCCGCCTTTATCGCCGAGGGCAGCGCCGCCGTGCGCACGACCTATTCGGACGGCGGGCAGAATCCCTTTTTCGCCGCGCTGCTGCGCAAGGGCGCCCAACTTGGCGACGTCAGCCGCCCCGAAGCGCTCGCCTATGCCGGGGTCGACGAGGTGGTGACGCCCGCGCGCGGGATTTGCGCCCGCAAGGGGCGCTGCCCCGAGGCCATCGCCAATGGGCCTAGCCTGGGGCCGGCCAAAGCCGCCGGGGACGCGCCCGCGCAAACTCCACCGCAGGCCCCGCCGCGCATCTGGCTCGCGGCGGCCCGCGCCACCGCGCTTCCGGCGACGGAGCCGCTGACCCTCGCGCCTGCGCCGCTCTCCTATCAGCTCGGACGCCCGGCCCCGGCGCAGACCATCATCGCCGGCGCCATGCCGATCCTGCCGGCGATTTGGTTCGATTGAGGAAGATCGCGTTCGCATAGCCATTGCGCGCGCCCCGGGCTATGTTCGCCGCTCCCGAGCCCCCCGAGCGCAAAAATTAATGTCCGAAGAGACCCATTTCGGTTTTGCCCGCGTCCCGCTGCAGGAGAAGCAGGCGAAGGTCGACGCGGTTTTTCATAACGTCGCCAGCCGCTACGACCTCATGAACGATCTGATGTCGGCCGGCCTTCATCGCGTCTGGAAGGATATTTTCGCGGCGAAAGTCCATCCGTCCCGGCGCGGCAAATTCCGCCATCTCGACGTCGCGGGCGGCACCGGCGACATCGCCTTCCGCATCGCCCGGGCGGGCGGCAAGCAGACCGAGATCACCGTTCTCGACATCAACGCCGACATGCTCGACATCGGCCGCGCGCGCGCGCAAAAGCAGCGTTTCGCCGCAAAGCTCGAATTCGTTCAGGCCAACGCCGAGGATTTGCCTTTCCCGGACAATTCCTTCGACGCCTATACGATCGCTTTCGGCATCCGCAACGTGCCGCGCATCGACCGCGCGCTTGACGAGGCGCGGCGCGTCCTGAAGCGTGGCGGCCGGTTCCTTTGCCTCGAATTCTCGCATGTCGAGGCGCCCGTGCTCAGCCGGCTCTACGAGGCCTATTCGTTCCACGCCATTCCGCGCCTTGGCGAATGGGTGACGGGCGACGCCGACTCCTATCGCTATCTCGTCGAATCGATCGCGCGCTTTCCGGACGCCGAAAGCTTCCGCGACCAGATCGCGGCGGCTGGGTTCGAGCGCGCCGCCTTCACAAGACTCACGGGCGGCGTCGTCGCCATCCATTCCGGCTGGAAGCTCTAGGGGCCCCGCGTGATTTTCTCCCTCGGCTCCATGTTCCGCCTGACGCGCGCGGGGTTTGTCCTCGCCCGCGAAGGCGTGTTCAACGACATTGATCCCACCTTGATGCCGCCGGCCGCGCGGGCGCCGCTGGCGCTGGCCAAGCTGATCGCCAAACTCATGGCCCGCGGCGGCGAGAGCCGGGGCCTGCGCAATCTCCCCGCGGCGATCAGCGCGCTCGGGCCGTCCTATGTGAAGCTCGGCCAATTCCTGGCGACGCGGCCGGATGTCGTCGGTCCCGATGTCGTGCGCCATCTGGAGCTGCTGCAGGACCGCATGGCGCCGTTTCCGCGCGACGTCGCTATCGCGACGATTGAGGCGGCCTTCGGGCGGCCGATCGACCGGATCTTCGTCAGCCTCGGTGAGCCGGTCGCCGCCGCCTCCATCGCGCAGGTTCACAAGGGGCGCGTGAAGGACGAGGACGGCGAGCGCGAGGTCGCGGTCAAGGTTCTGCGCCCCGGCGTCGAGCGGCTGTTCCGGCGCGATCTCGGCGACATGTATTTCGCGGCGAAGCTCGCCGAGCGCTGGTTCGCCGATGTTCGCCGCCTGAAGCCGGTCGAGGTCATCGACACGCTGGCCCGCACGGTCAGGATGGAGATGGACTTCCGCCTCGAGGCGGCGGCGGCCTCCGAATTCGCCGAAAACTGCGCCGAGGATACAGATTTTCGCGTGCCGCAGATCGACTGGGACCGCACCGCCAAGGAGGTCTTGACCCTCGAATGGGTGGATGGCGTCGCGCTTTCCGACATCGCGGCGCTCATGGCCAAGGGCTATGACCCGCAGGATCTTGGCCGCGTCGTCATCCAGTCGTTCCTGCGTCACGCCGTGCGCGACGGATTCTTTCACGCCGACATGCATCAGGGCAATCTGTTCGTCGACCTTGACGGACGCCTGACGGCCGTCGATTTCGGCATCATGGGGCGGCTCGGCCTCAACGAGCGCCGTTTTCTGGCGGAAATCCTCTACGGCTTCATAAAGCGCGATTACCGGCGCATCGCCGAGGTCCATTTCGAGGCCGGCTACGTGCCGCGCGTCCACAAGGTCGAAGATTTCGCCCAGGCCATCCGCGCCATCGGCGAGCCGATTCATTCGCGCACCGCCGACCAGATCTCGATGGCGAAGCTTTTGACGCTTCTGTTCGAGATCACCGGGCTGTTCGACATGAAGACGCGCACCGAACTCGTGCTTTTGCAAAAAACCATGGTCGTCGTCGAGGGGGTCGCGCGCACGCTCGACCCCAGGCTCAATATGTGGGCGACGGCCGAGCCGGTGGTGCGCGCCTGGATCGAACAGAACCTCGGGCCGGTCGGCAAGCTGCAGGACGCCGGCCGCGCCGCGCAGACGCTCGGGCGCTTCGCCGCCGGTCTGCCCGCGGCGCTGCTGCGCGCGGAAAGCGTGCTGACGCAGCTTGAGGGCATCGCGGAAGAGGGCGTCGAACTGTCGGAGGGCGCCATCGCGAACCTCGGAGAGGCCTCCGCGCGGGGCGCGCGGCTCGGCCACATCGCGCTGTGGGTCATCGCCGCGCTCGGCCTGCTGCTGCTGTTACGGCGCTGAGTCCGGCGCCCGAGGCGCCGGCCCTGAGCTTAACTTCTAAGTTGCATATTTCTTCCCTTGCGCGCGGCCTTGCGTTAGAAAAAATGAAAAAATACGACGATCGGCCCAAAAAATGACCAGCAACAGGGTGTAGAATTAAATTTATCGTTCGTCCGCGCCGGAAATGCGCCTTATCGCTCCGGGGGAAGCTTTGGCCGCATGAGCGGATTGTCGGGAAAACGCGTCCTTCTCATCATCGGCGGCGGCATCGCAGCCTACAAGACGCTCGACCTCATCCGCCGCCTGCGCGAAAGAAACATCCGCGTCCGCGCCGTCATAACGGCGGCGGCGCATCATTTCGTGGCGCCCCTCTCCGTCGCCAGCCTTTCCGGCGACAAGGTCTTCACCGATCTTTTCTCACTCACCGACGAGGCGGCGATCGGCCATATCGAGCTGTCGCGCGCCGCCGATCTCGTCGTCGTCGCGCCGGCGACGGCGGACCTCCTCGCCAAGATGGCGCATGGGCTTGCGGACGATCTCGCCTCGACGCTCCTCCTCGCCACCGACAGGAAAATCCTCGTCGCGCCCGCGATGAACCTGCGCATGTGGCTGGCGCGGCCCACCGTCCGCAACGTCGCGGCGCTGCGCGGCGACGGCGTCATCTTCGCCGGGCCGGCCAATGGCGACATGGCCTGCGGCGAATATGGACCGGGACGGATGAGCGAGCCGCTCGAAATTCTCGCCGCGATCGAGGCGGCGCTCTCCGGCGAAACAGCCTTGCCTTTGCCGACGGATTTGCCCGCCGGGCCGTCGGCGCAAAAAAAAGGCGCGCTCGAAGGGCGGCGCGTCATCGTGACTTCGGGGCCGACGCATGAGCCGATCGATCCGGTGCGCTACATCGCCAATCGCTCATCCGGCAAACAGGGCCATGCGATCGCCGCCGCCGCGCGCGCGGCCGGGGCCAGGGTCACCCTCGTTTCGGGGCCGGTGGCGCTCGCCGATCCGCCTGGGGTGACGACCATTCATGTCGAGACCGCGCGGGAGATGAGCCAAGCCGTCGAGGCGGCGCTTCCGGCCGATATTTTCATCGGCGCCGCAGCGGTCGCCGACTGGCGGACCGCCGAGACGGCGCCTGAGAAACTCAAGAAAGGAGCCGGCGCGGCGCAATCCCTGACGCTCGTCGAAAACCCGGACATTCTGGCCGCGATCGGCCGGCGCAAGCAGGGCCGGCCCGCGCTTGTCGTTGGATTCGCCGCCGAAACGGAGCTCCTGATCGAACATGCGCGGGACAAGCGCCTCGCCAAGGGCTGCGATCTGATCGTCGCCAATAATGTCGGAGCGGGCGCGAATGTCTTCGGCGGCGAGCGCAATGAAGTGACGCTCATCGCGGCGGATGGACAGGAATCCTGGCCGAGCCTCAGCAAGAGCGAGGTCGCCGCGAAGCTCGTCGCAAAACTGGCCAGCAAGCTGAACGAGGCGCAGACATGAGCGGACCTCTCGCGATCGGCGTCAAAGTGCTGGAGAACGGCGCCGGGCTGCCGCTGCCCGCCTATCAGAGCGCGGGCGCGGCGGGACTTGACCTCTTCGCCGCCGTGCCGCCCGGAACGACGGTGAGGTTGCCGCCGGGCGGCTGGCGCCTCGTCCCGACCGGCGTCGCGCTCGCCATCCCGCCTGATCATGAGGGCCAGATCAGGCCGCGTTCGGGTCTCGCGGCGAAGGCCGGCGTCACGGTCCTCAATGCGCCGGGCACGATCGATTCCGATTACCGCGGCGAAATTGGCGTGATCCTCATCAATCACGGCGAGGCGCCGTTCGACATCGTCCGGGGCGCGCGCATCGCGCAGATCGTGTTCGCACGGGTGATCCGTGCGGCGTTGTTCGAGACCGGCGATCTCGATGCAACCGAACGCGGCGTCAACGGGTTTGGTTCTACGGGGCGCTCTACAAACAAAGACTTGCCAGACAAGGGTCCGGGGGACAAAAACTTGGCGGAAAAGGAGTCGCTGCGATGATGGTGCTTTCGCACCGCGCTCTTCTCGCCCTGGCGGCGGTGGCCGACATCGCCATGCACTCCCGTCCGCTGCCCGTCGCGGCGAAGGCGCTCGCCGCCCGCCTCAAACTGCCGCCGCGCCACCTTGAGACCCTGTTGCAGGCGCTTGTTCGCGCGCATATCCTCAAAGGCCTGCGCGGCCCGCGCGGCGGCTACGAGCTGGCGCGGGAGCGGCGCAAGATCACCGCGGCAGCGATTTTACACGCCGTGCTGAATGAAACCGCCGCCGAGGGCGGCGCGCAAGGAGACGGCAAGCTCGTCGCCGAGGTTGTCGCGCCGCTGGTCGAATCCGCCGGCGCGGCGTTCCTCAGGGAGCTTGATGCGATCACGATCGAAGACATCTGCCAGCGCGCCGAAGCGCTGAATCTTACCGACGAAACATCGACCGGGGTGGATTTCACGATCTGAAATCCGCGGCGAGAAAACAGGCGCCGACGCATCCGGCGATATGCGTCATGAGCGTTTCGCGACCCCGAAGGTCACAGAACGACGACGCGCGTTCCCACCCCGACGCGCTGATAAAGATCGATGACATCGGCGTTCATCATACGGATGCAGCCGGATGAAACGGCCTGGCCGATGGTATCCGGCTCATTTGTGCCGTGGATGCGAAACAGCGTGTCCTTGTCGCCCTGAAACAGATAGAGGGCGCGCGCGCCGAGCGGATTTTCGAGCCCGCCATCCATCGATTCGGGAAGCTCCGGACGGCGCTGCAGCATTTCCTTCGGCGGAATCCAGCGCGGCCATTCCGCCTTGCGGCCGACGCGCGCCGCGCCCTTCCATTCGAATCCCTGGCGCCCGACGCCAATGCCATATTGAATCGCCCGGCCGCCGGGCTGGATCAGAAAGAGATGGCGCGAGCGCGTGTCGATGACGATGGTGCCGGGCGGCTCATTGGTCGGGTTTGCGATCAGCACGGCGGTTCGCTGATTCGGGTTGACGCCGACTTCGAGGTCCTGTTGCGCCGCGGGGCCGCCGTAGCTCTGCCTGTAGGTTTCGCCGCGCGGCTCGGAGTCGCGATAGGCGCCGCCCCGAGGCGGGTTCGGGCCGCCATAAGCGTAAGGCGCGTAGGGCCGGGACCCCGGCGGCAGCGGATAATCCGGATAGGCCGGCAAGGGCGCCGGCGGGTAATAGGGGTAGGCCTCGTAACCTCCATAGCTCCGCCACTGCGCCAGCGCCGTTTGAGGCGCAAAGGCGGTCGCAGCCGCCGCGAAGGCGGCTCCGCTCAAGGCATGAAGGATCGCTCTTGCTCTGCGCATCTTGAAACCGAAGCTCCTTTCCGGGCGGGCGAGAATGACACGCGATCAGGCCGAAGAAAATGGCAAAAAGCAGAGCCGCGGCCAAGATGGACGTTATGAGCGATCAAACTGTTGCGAAGCTTTCGTCGCCCGCAGCCGGCGAAGCCCCCTGCCGCCGAAAAGCCCCGCTGACAAAAAGAAAGAGCGCGTTCGAAGCCGCGCTCTTTCTCATTTAGCTCTTTTTTGGTTCCACCAGCCTTGTCAGCCTTAAGCTGCGTCGCTCGGTCTCCGCCCGATCAATCCTGCTCGGCCGGCGCGGCGGCGGGCAGCAGCGGAATCGGCGCCGCATGCGGCGCCTCCTCCGCCTTTTGAGCCAGAATCAACTCGTCGCGCATCGCCGCGACGCGGCGCAATTTCGCCATCGCCGCGCCCGTTCCGGCCGGGATCAGGCGGCCGACAATGACATTCTCCTTCAGCCCTTCGAGCGTGTCGGCCTTGCCGTTGACGGCGGCTTCGGTCAAAACCCGCGTCGTCTCCTGGAAGGAGGCGGCCGAGATGAACGAACGCGTCTGCAGCGAGGCCTTGGTGATGCCGAGCAGCACAGGCGTTCCGGAGGCGGGCTTGCCGCCGGCCTCCAGCGCTTTGATGTTGGCCTCCTCAAGCTCGGTCTGATCGACCTGCTCGTTGGCGAGGAAGTCGGTGTCGCCGGGATCGACGATATCGACCTTCTGCAGCATCTGCCGCACGATCACCTCGATGTGCTTGTCGTTGATCGCGACGCCCTGCAGGCGATAGACCTCCTGGATCTCGTTGACGAGATAGGCGGCGAGCTCCTCGACGCCCTTGATCGCCAGAATGTCATGCGGCGCCGGGTTGCCGTCGACGATATAATCGCCCTTCTCGACAACGTCGCCATCCTGAAGATGGATGTGCTTGCCTTTCGGGATCAGATATTCGATCGGCTCGGCCCCCTCCTCGCTCGGAATGATCGAGATGCGGGTCTTGTTCTTGTAGTCGCGCCCGAACTGCACCGTGCCGGAGGCCTCTGCGATGATTGCGTGATCCTTCGGACGGCGCGCTTCGAACAATTCCGCGACGCGCGGCAGACCGCCGGTGATGTCGCGGGTCTTGGCCGATTCCATCGAGATGCGCGCGACGATGTCGCCGGCGCGCACGGTCGAGCCCGGATCGACGTTGAGGATCGATTCGACCGGCAGCGTGTAGCGCGCGTCGCCGCCGCGCTGCAGCTTGGCGATCTTGCCGTCCGGCGCCTTGATCAGGATCGAAGGCTTCAGCGTGGCCGAACGCTGATTGAGGCGCCAGTCGATGACCATGCGCTTGGCGATGCCGGTGGCCTCGTCGATGGTCTCCGTCATGGACGCCCCTTCGACGAGATCCTCGAAGCCGATGACGCCGTCGACCTCGGTCAGGATCGGCCGCGTGTAAGGATCCCACTCGGCGATGCGCTGGCCGCGCTTGATCTGATCGCCCTCGTCGACCTTCATCCGCGCGCCATATTGGACGCGGTGGACGGCGCGCTCCGTCCCATCCGGTCCCTCGATGACGACGGCCACGTTGCGCGCCATCACCATGAGATCGCCATCGCTGTTGCGGGAGAGGTGGCGGTTGCGGATGCGGACAACGCCATCGAAATTGGATTCGATGAACGACTGGTCGGCGATCTGCGCCGCGCCGCCGATGTGGAAGGTGCGCATCGTCAGCTGCGTGCCGGGTTCGCCAATGGATTGCGCCGCGATGACGCCCACCGCCTCGCCCATGTTGACCGGCGTGCCGCGCGCAAGGTCGCGGCCGTAGCAGGTGCCGCAGACGCCATTCTTGGCCTCGCACGTCAGCACGGAGCGGATCTTCACTTCCTGGATGCCGGCCGCATTGATGTGGTCGATATGCCATTCCTGAATCATCTCGCCGGCGGCGACGATGATGTTCCCCTCAAGGTCCTTCAGATCCTCAGCCGACGTGCGACCGAGGATGCGCGTCGCCAGCGAGGCGACGACCTGTCCCGCATCGATGATCGCGCGCATCTTGATGCCGCCCTTCGATCCACAATCGATCGTCGTGATGATCGAATCCTGCGCGACGTCGACGAGACGCCGCGTCAGATAGCCCGAGTTGGCGGTCTTCAGGGCGGTGTCGGCGAGGCCCTTGCGGGCGCCGTGAGTCGAGTTGAAATACTCGAGCACGGTGAGGCCTTCCTTGAAGTTCGAGATGATCGGGCTCTCGATGATCTCGCCGGAGGGCTTCGCCATCAGGCCGCGCATCGCGGCGAGCTGCTTCATCTGGGTCGGCGAACCGCGCGCGCCCGAATGCGACATCATGTAGATCGAGTTGATCGGCTTGTCGCGGCCATGTTCGTCCTTCTGCACGGCCGAGATGCGCGCCATCATCTCCTCGGCGAGCTTGTCGGAGCATTTCGCCCAGGCGTCGACGACCTTGTTGTATTTTTCGCCCTGCGTGATCAGGCCATCGTTATATTGCTGCTCATATTCCTTGGCGAGCGCGCTGGTGTCGGCGATGATCTTCGGCTTCGTCTCCGGCACCACCATGTCGTCCTTGCCGAACGATATGCCGGCCTTGAACGCCTCGCGGAATCCGAGCGCCATGATGCGGTCGCAGAAGATCACCGTCTCCTTCTGGCCGCAGTTGCGGTAGACGACGTCGATCATGTTGGAGATTTCTTTTTTCGTCATGAGCTTGTTCACGACGTCGAAAGGAATCTTGGCGTGTCTCGGCATCAGCTGCCCGAGGATCAGGCGCCCAGGCGTGGTGTCATAGACCTTCAGCTGGCGCTTGCCTTCGCTGTCCTAGGTCCAGGCGCGGCCCTTGATCCGCGTATGCAACGTGATCGCCTTGGCGAACAGCGCATGTTCGACTTCGCCGATGTCGGAGAAAGCCATGCCCTGCCCCGGCTCGCCGTCGCGCATCAGCGAGACGTAATAGAGCCCAAGCACGATATCCTGGCTCGGCACGATGATCGGCAGGCCGTTGGCCGGATGCAGGATGTTGTTGGTCGACATCATCAACACGCGCGCTTCGAGCTGCGCCTCGAGCGACAGCGGCACATGCACCGCCATCTGGTCGCCGTCGAAATCCGCGTTGAAGGCGGCGCAAACGAGCGGATGCAGCTGGATCGCCTTGCCCTCGATCAGCTTCGGCTCGAAGGCCTGGATGCCGAGACGATGCAGGGTCGGCGCGCGGTTCAGCATCACCGGGTGTTCGCGGATGACCTCGTCGAGGATATCCCAAACCTCCGGCTTCTCCTTTTCGACCAGCTTCTTCGCCTGCTTGACGGTGGCGGACAGCCCCTTGGCGTCGAGACGCGAATAGATGAAGGGCTTGAACAGTTCGAGCGCCATCTTTTTCGGCAGGCCGCACTGATGCAGCTTCAGGTCGGGACCGACGACGATGACGGAGCGGCCCGAATAATCGACGCGCTTGCCGAGCAGGTTCTGGCGGAACCGGCCCTGCTTGCCCTTCAGCATGTCGGCGAGCGATTTCAGCGGCCGCTTGTTGGCGCCCGTGATGACGCGTCCGCGCCGGCCGTTGTCGAACAGCGCGTCGACCGCCTCCTGCAGCATGCGCTTCTCGTTGCGCACGATGATGTCCGGCGCGCGCAGCTCGATCAGCCGCTTCAGGCGGTTGTTGCGGTTGATGACGCGGCGGTAGAGATCATTGAGGTCCGAGGTCGCAAAGCGGCCGCCGTCGAGCGGCACGAGCGGGCGCAGATCCGGCGGAATGACAGGAACCTCGGTGAGGATCATCCATTCCGGCTTGTTGCCGGAATGCATGAAGGCCTCAATGATCTTCAGCCGCTTGGCGAGCTTCTTCGGCTTCAGCTCGGTGGTCGACTGGGCGATCTCGATCTTCAGCCTTTCGGCGATCGTCGGAAGGTCCATGTTGCGCAGGATCTCGCGGATCGCTTCCGCGCCGATCATGGCCGTGAAGGCGTCCTGGCCGTACTCGTCCTGCGCGCGCAGATAGTCCTCCTCATTGAGGAGCTGGCGGTCCTTCAGCGGCGTCAGGCCCGTATCGAGCACAATGTAGGATTCGAAATAAAGGATGCGCTCCAGATCCTTCAGCGTCATGTCGAGCAGGAGGCCGATGCGCGAGGGCAGCGACTTCAGGAACCAGATATGCGCGACGGGGGCGGCGAGCGAAATATGGCCCATGCGCTCGCGCCGCACCCGCGACAGCGTCACCTCGACGCCGCATTTCTCGCAGATGACGCCCTTGTATTTCATGCGCTTGTACTTGCCGCACAGGCACTCGTAATCCTTGATCGGCCCGAAGATGCGGGCGCAGAACAGCCCGTCGCGCTCCGGCTTGAACGTGCGGTAGTTGATCGTCTCCGGCTTCTTGATCTCGCCGAAGGACCAGGACAGAATTTTTTCCGGACTGGCGATCGATATCTGGATCTGGTCGAAAGCCTGCGGCTGCACGACCGGATTGAAGAGATTCATGACCTCTTGATTCATTGCCATCTCCTGGGCCTGGGCCGGCGCGCAATCGCCGCGAGGCCCCTGCAGGGAACAAAAAAGATCGTGCGGCGCATAGCGTCAGCGCGCGCGCCGCGGCGGGTCCTCGCGGATCATTCAGCAGCCTCGGCCCGCGGCGGGGCTGCGATCTTGACGGTCTGGGTCAACTCGACGTTGAGGCAGAGCGAACGCATTTCCTTGACCAGCACGTTGAAGCTCTCAGGGATGCCGGATTCGAAGGCGTCGTCGCCGCGCACGATCGATTCATAGACCTTGGTGCGGCCGGCGACGTCGTCCGACTTCACCGTCAGCATTTCCTGCAGCGTATAGGCCGCGCCATAGGCTTCGAGCGCCCAGACCTCCATTTCGCCGAAGCGCTGGCCGCCGAACTGCGCCTTGCCGCCGAGCGGCTGCTGCGTCACGAGGCTGTAGGGCCCGATCGAGCGCGCATGGATCTTGTCGTCGACGAGATGATGCAGCTTCAGCATATAGATGTAGCCGACAGTCACCTTTCGGTCGAAAGACTCGCCGGTCCGGCCGTCGTAGAGCGTCACCTGGCCGGAAGGATCAAGCCCCGCCTGCTCCAGCATTTCGACGATGTCCTTCTCATGGGCGCCGTCGAAGACCGGCGTCGCGATCGGGACGCCGCGGCGCAGGTTCTGCCCGATCTCGACGACGGATTCGTCGTCGAGCGCGGCAATCTCTTCCTTGGCGTCGTATATTTCCGCGAGCTTTGCGCGCAACGGCTGCGTGTTCTGGTCGCGGAGGTAGGAGTTGACGGTCTCGGCCACCTGCCTGCCAAGGCCGGCGCAGGCCCAGCCAAGATGCGTCTCGAGAATCTGCCCGACGTTCATGCGGCTCGGCACGCCGAGCGGATTGAGCACGATATCCACCGGCGTCCCGTCGGCGAGGAAAGGCATATCCTCCTGCGGCACGATCTTGGAGACGACGCCCTTGTTGCCATGCCGTCCCGCCATCTTGTCGCCGGGCTGGATCTTGCGCTTCACCGCCACGAAAACCTTGACCATCTTCATCACGCCGGGCGACAGTTCGTCGCCGCGCTGCAGCTTCTCGACCTTGTCGAGGAAGCGGCTTTCGAGGCCCTTCTTCGACTCGTCGTATTGTTTGCGCATGGCTTCGAGTTCGGCCATCGTCTGGTCGTTCTCAACGGCGAAGATCCACCATTGCGAGCGCGGATACTCCTCGACGACCGCGCGGGTCAGAACGGTTTCCTTGCGGAAGCCTTTCGGTCCGGCGATCGCCTTCTTGCCGATCAGAACGTCGAGCAGGCGGGCGTAGACGTTTCGGTCGAGGATCGCGAGTTCGTCGTCGCGATCCTTGGCGAGGCGTTCAATCTCCTCGCGTTCGATCGCCTGCGCGCGCTCGTCCTTTTCGACGCCGTGGCGGTTGAACACGCGCACCTCGACGATGGTGCCGGTGACGCCCGGCGGCACGCGCAAGGATGTGTCGCGGACGTCGGAGGCCTTTTCGCCGAAGATCGCGCGCAGCAGCTTCTCCTCGGGCGTCATCGGGCTTTCGCCCTTCGGCGTGATCTTGCCGACGAGAATGTCGCCCGCCTGCACTTCCGCGCCGATATAGACGATGCCGGCCTCGTCGAGATTCTTCAACGCCTCTTCCGAGACGTTCGGAATGTCGCGGGTGATCTCCTCCGGGCCGAGCTTGGTGTCGCGCGCCATCACCTCGAATTCATCGATGTGAATCGAGGTGAACACATCGTCCTTGACGATGCGCTCGTTGAGCAGGATCGAATCCTCGAAGTTGTAGCCGTTCCAGGGCATGAAGGCGACGAGGACGTTGCGGCCGAGCGCGAGGTCGCCGAGGTCGGTCGAGGGACCGTCGGCGATGATGTCGCCCTTGCGCACGAAATCGCCGACGCGCACCAGAGGCTTCTGGTTGACGCAGGTCGACTGGTTCGAGCGCTGGAACTTCATCAGTCTGTAGATGTCGACGCCGGGCTTGCTGGCGTCGGATTCCTCGGTCGCCCGGATGACGATGCGGGTGGCGTCGATCTGATCGATATAGCCGGTCCGCCGCGCGGCGATGGCGGCGCCGGAATCGCGCGCGACCACGGCCTCCATGCCGGTTCCGACCAAAGGCGCGTCGGCGCGAACGAGCGGCACCGCCTGGCGCTGCATGTTGGAGCCCATCAGCGCGCGATTGGCGTCGTCGTTCTCGAGGAACGGGATCAGCGCCGCCGCCACCGAGACGAGCTGCTTCGGCGAGACGTCCATAAAGTCGACGCGTTCGCGCGGAACCATGACGACGTCGCCGGAATGGCGGCAAACGACCAGATCCTCCGTGAGGCGCCCGTCCGCATCAAGCGGCGCATTGGCCTGCGCGACGTGATATTTGCCTTCCTCCATCGCCGAAAGATAGACGACCTCCTCCGTTACGCGGTTGTCGCGGATGCGGCGGTAGGGCGCTTCGATGAAGCCGTATTTGTTGACGCGCGCGAAAGTCGCGAGCGAGTTGATGAGGCCGATATTCGGACCCTCCGGCGTCTCGATCGGGCAGATGCGGCCGTAATGGGTCGGATGCACGTCGCGCACCTCAAAACCCGCCCGCTCGCGCGTGAGGCCGCCCGGCCCAAGCGCCGAGAGACGCCGCTTATGGGTGATCTCGGAGAGCGGATTGGTCTGATCCATGAATTGCGACAGCTGCGACGAGCCGAAAAACTCGCGCACGGAAGCGGCCGCCGGCTTCGCGTTGATGAGATCCTGCGGCATCACCGTATCGATATCAACCGAGGACATGCGCTCCTTGATGGCGCGCTCCATCCTGAGCAGCCCGAGCCGGTACTGATTCTCCATCAGTTCGCCGACCGAGCGCACGCGGCGGTTGCCGAGGTGGTCGATGTCATCGATTTCGCCGCGGCCGTCGCGCAGATCGACAAGGGCGCGCATCACCGCGATGATGTCCTCCTTGCGCAAGGTCCGCACCGTATCCGCGGCGTCGAGATCCATGCGCATGTTCATCTTGACGCGACCGACGGCGGAGAGATCGTAGCGCTCCGGATCGAAGAACAGCGAGCGGAACATCGCCTCCGCCGATTCAGGAGTCGGCGGCTCGCCCGGCCGCATCACGCGGTAGATGTCGAACAGGGCTTCTTCGCGCGAGCTGTTCTTGTCGACGGCGAGCGTGTTGCGGATGTAGGGACCGATGTTGACATGATCGATATCGAGCAGCGGCAGCTCATTGAAGCCGGCCTCGATCAGAAGCGGCAGGCTCTTGGCGCTGATTTCGTCGCCAGCCTCGGCGAAGATCTCGCCCGTCGCGGGATCGTAGAGATCGGCGGCGATATATTGGCCGTAGAGATCCTCGTCCTGCGCGCGCAGGCACTTAAGCCCACGTTCGGCGAGCTGGCGCGCCGTGCGCACGGTGAGTTTCTTGCCGGCTTCGAGAACGACCTCGCCCGTGTCCGCGTCGAGCATGTCGACGACGGCCTTCATGCCTTTGAGGCGCTCCGGGTCGAACGGCTGACGCCAGCCTTCCTTGTCGCGCGTCAAAAGCACGGTCTTGTAGAAGGTCGAGAGAATCTCCTCGCCGTCCATGCCGAGCGCGTAAAGCACCGATGTCGCGGGAATTTTCCGGCGCCGGTCGATGCGCGCATACACGATGTCCTTGGCGTCGAATTCGATGTCGAGCCAGGAGCCGCGATAGGGGATGATGCGCGCCGCGAACAGAAGCTTTCCCGAGGAATGGCTCTTGCCCTTGTCGTGATCGAAGAACACGCCCGGCGAGCGATGCATCTGCGAGACGATGACGCGCTCGGTGCCGTTGACGATGAACGTGCCGTTCATCGTCATCAGCGGCATGTCGCCCATATAGACGTCCTGCTCCTTGATGTCCTTGACCGACCGCGCGGCGGTGTCGGGATCGACATCGAACACGATGAGGCGCAAGGTCACCTTGAGCGGGGCGGCATAGGTCATGCCGCGCTGGCGGCACTCATCGACATCGTATTTCGGCGGCTCGAACTCATATTTGACGAATTCGAGCAGCGAGGTATTGGAGAAATCGGCGATCGGGAACACCGATTTGAACACGGACTGCAGACCTTCGTCGGGGCGGCCCCCCTCCGGCTCGTCGATAAGCAGAAACTGATCGTAGGATGCTTTTTGAACTTCAATCAGATTGGGCATTTCCGCGACTTCGCGGATATGCCCGAAAAATTTACGGATACGCTTGCGGCCGTTGAACGTCTGCGCTGAATGATGAGCCATGTCGCTCTCGCACCTTTGCAAAATGGCGATTCTTCCTTAAAGGATTTGCGCCCCAAGGGTTGTCGCCTCATCCGCGCCCAGCCTGAAGGCTGGCGCCGCGGGACTTGTCCGAGCCTATGCGCGGCGAATGCGCCGCGATGGAACTGGCCGCAAGGTTCGAACATACCTTCCGGCAACGGAGCGACGGCCCCCCGTCCCCAGGGCGCCGTCGTTTAGAAAAGCTAGATCGCCACGGCGATCAATCTCACTTGAGCTCAACCTTCGCGCCGGCCTTTTCGAGAGCAGCCTTGATCTTTTCGGCTTCCTCCTTCGAGACCCCTTCCTTGACGGGCTTCGGAGCGGCCTCGACGAGATCCTTCGCCTCCTTGAGGCCAAGACCGGTCACCGCGCGAACTTCCTTGATGACCTCGATCTTCTTCTCGCCGATGGCGGCGAGGACCACCGTGAATTCGGTCTGCTCCTCGGCCGGAGCGGCGGCGGCGGCGGCCGGTCCAGCGGCCACCGCGACGGCGGCGGCGGCCGAAACGCCCCACTTTTCTTCGAGCAGCTTGGCCAACTCGGCCGCCTCGAGCACGGTCAGGCTCGACAGATCCTCAACGATTTTTTCCAGATTAGCCATGTTACTTCCTTCGATAGGTCAATTGTGAGTTTGGTCTCTCAAGATTTAAGGCCGTCAAGCGGCGTCTTTTTCGGCATAGGCCGCAACGACGCGCGCGAGCTTGGCGGCCGGCGCCGTGGTGAGCTGGGCGAGCTTCGTCGCCGGGGCCTGCAGGAGGCCGAGCAGCTTGCCGCGCAGTTCGTCGAGGGAGGGCAACGTCGCGAGCGACTTCACGCCATCCACGTTCAACGCGGTTTTTCCCATCGCGCCGCCGAGGATCACGAGCTTGTCGTTGTCCTTGGCGAAAGCGACGGCCACCTTGGCGGCCGCGACCGGATCGCTCGAATGAGCAATCAGGGTCGGCCCCCGCATCAGGCCCGAAATCGAAGCGATGTCGGAGCCTTCCAGGGCGATCTTGACGAGACGGTTCTTGGCGACCTGAACCTGCGCCCCAGCTGCGCGCATCTGCTTGCGCAGAGACTGCATCTGAGCCACTGTCAGGCCGGAATAATGCGCGACGACCACGGCCGCTGTCGATTTGAAGACAGCGGCGAGATCCTCAACGCATTCTTTCTTTTCCGCTCTGTCCACAGTGCGTTCTCCTTGCGCGGAACCCGGACCTGACGGCGGCGGGGCCCGCTGGCTGCATTAGCCGTTCAGAGCGGGCCGGAGCCCGCGCCCGAAATCGGCGCTGTGCCTGTCCCCGGAGCGGAAACGCCGATCCGGACAGAGGGAGTTGACCAAAATCGAAGGATAGCCAGGACGGACGGACCGGCCTCGCATCCAAAATCTTGCTGTCACCCCGTCTATGCTGGCGCCTTTCACCGGCCGGATCGAACCCGAAAAATCGAACCGAACCAAACCGATGATCGGACATTAAGCTCAAGAGCCATCAGATGGCCCCCGAGCGCCTGCAGTCTTGGACAGGACATGGCCGGAAGGGACAGGCGTCACCGCCTATCCTCCAGCCTCATCCACCGGACAGCGAAAGCTTTTTTTTTGCAGACAAGCCAAACTTGCTAGTCAAAGAGGCCGCTCGCCGTCGCGGAAGCTATATGGGTGCGGGGCCGTCATCTCGAACCAACCCCGAACCTTCTCCTTAAACCAACCGCGCGGCGCTGCCAAGCGCCGTTTGCGGATTTTCCCACATGTCAAGCGATAATTCGAAAATTAGCGCTCCGCCTTTGGCCTAGACCGAGACCGTCGCGGGATCGACCTTGACCCCGGGTCCCATCGTCGATGAAATCGCAACACGCTGAATATACGTGCCTTTCGCCCCTTGCGGCTTGGCCTTCGCCACCGCATCGACGAAGGCCGCGATATTGGCGATCAGCTTTTCGTCCTCGAAAGAGGCTTTGCCGACGCTGCCCTGGATAATGCCGGCCTTCTCGACGCGGAACTCGACCGCCCCGCCCTTGGAGGCCTTGACCGCGGCCGTGACGTCCATCGTGACGGTGCCGACCTTCGGATTGGGCATCAGGCCGCGCGGCCCCAGCACCTTGCCGAGACGGCCGACCAGCGGCATCATGTCGGGCGTCGCGATGCAGCGGTCGAAGGCGATCGTTCCGCCCTGAACCGTCGCCACCAGATCCTCGGCCCCGACGATGTCGGCCCCGGCGGCTTTCGCCTCGTCGGCCTTCGCCCCGCGCGCGAACACGGCGACGCGCAGCGTGCGTCCCGTGCCGTTCGGCAGATTGACGACGCCGCGCACCATCTGATCGGCGTGCTTGGGATCGACGCCGAGATTCATCGCGATTTCGACAGTTTCGTCGAATTTCGCGTTGGCTCGCTCCTTGACCAGCCGGACTGCGTCGAGAATCGGGTAAAGCTTGATGCGGTCGATGCCTTCGCGGCCCTTGACCACGCGTTTTCCAATATGCGCCATCTCGCTACCCTACTATCTCGAGGCCCATGGAACGGGCGGAGCCCTCGATCATCGTCATCGCGGCGGCGACTGACGCGCAATTCAGATCCGGCAGCTTCTTTTCGGCGATCTCCTGGATCTGCGCCTTCGAGATCTTGCCGACAAAGCCGCGGCCAGTCGTCTTCGATCCGGAAGCGACGCCGGAAGCCTTCTTCAGAAAATAGGATACCGGCGGCAGCTTCATCTCGAACGTGAACGAGCGGTCCGCATAGGCCGTGATGACGACCGGGATCGGCGTGCCCTTCTCCATCTGCGCGGTGCGCGCATTGAAGGCCTTGCAGAACTCCATGATATTCAAGCCGCGCTGACCGAGCGCGGGACCGATCGGGGGCGACGGATT
>JBKQMI010000115.1:0-10820 GCA_052146775.1 Methylocella sp.
TTCGAACTGCGCCGCGAGGACGAGGAAAATCACCACCAACGCGAACAGGAAGGTCAGAAGGAGCGTATTGCCTTCCTGAACAAATTGCCGGCTCTCGCCCTGATAATCGATGGTGAAGCCTTCGGGCAGAACTTCTTTCGCCTTCTGCTGCAGGAAGGCGATGGCCTCGCCCATCGTATGGCCGGGGAAGGGCACGCCTTGTAGCGTCGCCGAATTCAGTTGCTGGAAGGTCGGCAGGCCGTTCGGCTGCACGCTGTTCGAGACGGTCGCGACGGTGGCGAGCGAAACGAGGTCGCCCGCGTTGGTGCGCACCTGATAGCGGGTCAGCCAATCGGGCGTCAGGCGGAAATCGCGCGGGGCCTGCGCGATGACATGATAGCTGCGCCCGTTCATGCTGAATTGATTGACGTAATTGCCGCCGAGCATGGTCGCGAGCGAGGAGCCGACCTCCTGCATGTTGAGGCCGAGCCGATTGGCCTTGTCGGCGTCGATCTTGACCTCGATCTGCGGCAGGTCGAATTTCAAATCGCTGTCGGTAAAGATAAAGAGGCCGCTCTGGCGCGCCGCCGCCTCGATCTTCGCCATCACCTCGGCGATCTCCTTATAGTCGCCGATGCTGCGCACGACGAACTGGATCGGCGGGCCGCCGGTCGAGCCGGGCAGCGCCGGCGGCGAAAAGGCGATGATCTGCGCGCCGGTCACAGCGGACAGCATCGGCTGCAAATCGGTGAGGATCTGTTTCTGATTGCGTTTGCGATCGGCCCAGTTTTTCAGGATGAGGCCGCCGAAACCCTGATGCACGCCGGCCGAACCATTGATCAGAAAGACGTGATCTTTCTCCGGGATCTTGTCGGCGGCGACCTGCACCTGCGCCGTCGCTTTCTCGAGATAGTCGAGATTGGCGTATTGCGGCGATTTGATCAGCGTGAAGACCGCGCCCTGATCCTCCTCGGGCGCCAGCTCCTTCGGCGTCGACAGGAACATCACCGCGGTGATGCCGAGAACGCCGCAAAGGATCAGGACCGTCAGGGCGCGAAAATTGAGCGTCTTGTGCAGCCGGCCCTGGTAGGCGCGGCGCAACCCATCGAAGATCCTGTCGAGCAGCGCCGGAAAGCCTTTCGCCTCGGGCGCGGGCGGTTTGAGGAGCATGGCGCACATCATCGGCGAAAGCGTCAGCGCGATGACGCCCGAGACGACGACCGCGCCGGCCAGCGTGAAGGCGAATTCGCGAAACAGCGCGCCCGTCAGCCCCGAGACGAAGCCGATCGGCGCATAGACGCAGGCGAGCGTGATCGTCATCGAAATCACCGGTCCGGTGATCTCGCGCGCGCCCTGCAGCGCCGCCTCGCGCGGCGTCATGCCTTCCTCGATGTGCCGATAGATGTTTTCGACGACGACGATGGCGTCGTCGACGACGAGGCCGATGGCGAGCACGAGGGCGAGCAGCGTCAGAAGGTTTATCGAATAGCCGAGCGCCAGCAGAATGATCATGACGCCGACGAGGGACAGCGGAATGGTGACGATCGGAATGATCGTCGCGCGGAAACTTCCGAGAAACAGGAAGATCACCAGGATGACGACGACCGCCGCTTCCGCCAGCGTCTTCTCCACCTCGTTGATCGAGGCCCGGATGAACTCCGTCGCGTCATAGGCGATCGAGGCGTCGAGGCCTACGGGAAGCTGGGATTTCAGCTCCGGAAACGCCTCCCGCACGCGGTTGATGACGTCGAGCGGATTGGCGGTCGGGGTCGAATAGATGCCGATGAAGACAGCCTTCAGCCCGTCGAACACGGAAGAGGAATCGACCGATTCGGGGCCGAGTTCGATTTCGGCGATCTCGCCGAGCCGCGTCAGGGCGTCGCCGCGCGCCGAGACGACGAGTTCGCCAAACGCCCGCGCCGAATCGAGCGAGGTCTGCGCATTGATGCTGGTCTGGACGAAGTCGCCCTTGATCTGACCGGCCGCCGCGGTGAAATTATTCGCGGTCAGCGCCAGCTTGACGTCGTTTGGCGTCACGCCTCGCGCGGCCATCTTGTTCGGATCGAGCCAGACCCGCATCGCGAAGGTCTGGCCGCCGAGAATCTGCGCGTTGGCGACGCCGTCGATCGTCTGCAGTTTCGGCTGCACGACACGGGTCAGATAGTCGGTGATCTGCGAGGGAGTCATGACCTTCGAGTTGAAGGACATGTACAAGAGCGCGGTGGCGTCGCCGGTCTGCTTCACGACGACGGGGTCGAGCGCTTCCCGGGGCAGCAGATATTTGACCTGATTGACCTTCGAGAGGACGTCGGCGACGGCGCGGTCGGCGTTGGCGTTGAGCAGCAGATTGAGGGTGATCGTCGAAGCGTTCTGCTGCGAATTCGAGACCAGCGTGTCGATGCCTTCGGCGCTCGCCACCGCCTGCGCGATCGGGGTCGTGATGTAGCCCTTGACGACGTCGGCGTTGGCGCCGGGATAGGTGGTGGTGATGGTGATCGTCGTCGAGGACAGCTCCGGGAACTGCCGCACCTGAAGCTTGAAGGCGCATTGCAGGCCGACCAGCAGGATCAGCAGGCTGACCACGCTGGCCAGCACCGGCCTGCGGATGAAAATATCGGTGAAAGACATTCTCATTCCTTTGGCCGGACCGCGGCGCGCGTGAGCGCCGCGTTGGGATCAATGCGTACGCGCGCGTCCGCCTGCAGCTTCAATTGTCCTTCGCTCACCACCTTTTCGCCGGCCTTGACGCCATCGAGGATCGCGACCCGCTCCTCGCGAACGTCGCCTGTGCGCACGAAACGGCGCTCAAGCTTCAAGGGGACATCGCCCGATGCGGCGTCGCCATTGACGGTCGCCGCCTGCGCGCCCCCGCTTTGCGGCGCGACCGGGACCACGACGAAGACATTGTCGCCGTAAAGCGAATAGTTGATCGCCGTGCGGGGCAGGGTGACGACTTTCTGGGGCGCGCCCGCGTCGACGTTCACATTGGCGAACATGCCCGGCAGCAGCTGCTTCGCCTTGTTGTCGAACTGGCCGCGCACGAGCACGTTGCGGCTGTCCGCCGAGATGCGCGCGTCGATGGTCGCGACGGCCCCGTGAAAAATCTTGCCCGGATAGGAATCCACCGTCACGTCGATCGTCTGGCCTGGCTTCAGCACGTCGAGCGATTTCTCGGGGACGGGAAAATCGACATAGATCGGATCCAGCTGTTGCAATGTGATGAGGCTGGTTCCCGGCGACACATATTGACCGAGGTCGACCTTGCGGATGCCGAGCCGCCCGGCGAAGGGCGCGGCGATCTGCTTTTGCGTGATGATGGCGCGCACCTTTTCAACCGCCGCGGCGGCCGAGTTTCGCGCGGCTTCCGCGGAATCGAAATTGGCCCTGCTGGTGTTGCCGGTGCTGGTCAGTTCGCGCTGCCGCTCCAGGGCGAGATCGGCGTTTTTCAGGACGGCGAGATTGTTCTTGAGGTCGGCCTGCTCCACGAAATTATCGATCTCGAACAGCGGCGTTCCCTTGGCGACATCCTGGCCAGACTCGACCTTGACGGCGACCACCGCGCCGCCGACCTGCGGCGCGACGTCGATGCCCTGCACCGCGCGGAAGCTGCCGATGGCCGGCAGGCGCGGCGTCCATGTCTCCTCGGTCGCCTCGGCCACGGCGACCGTCGGCGGCGGCGGCGCCGCCTGCGCGATGAACTGCTTGATGATCTGCGGCTTGACGATGAACTGGAAATAGCCGAGCCCCGCGCCAAGGGCGACGAGCAGCAGGAGGACGGTGGCGAAAATAATGCTGCGCTTCAAGACGTCACCCAGATTAGTTCAGGCACGGACAAGGTTCAGATGGCGAATGATCGATGCGAGTACAAGATCCTGCATCGCGAGATCCTGCATGGCGAGAAAACCGTCCGCGCCAATGGGCGTCGAATGCATTTCAGCTCGGCAATGCATTATCTTTTTGTAACGTAGCGTTATTTGCCGCTAGTCCAGTCAATTACCGCATTCGATGCGGTCTTTTTTGAGGCTGCGCCGCCTCGTCAAACACGCCGCGCCGGCGTTCCTGGAGCGGGATGAGGAAAAGCAGCACCCGGTTTTCCGCCCGCATCCCGCTCTAAACTTTTGGAATCGATCGCGATGATTTTGGATTGAATCAATCAAAATCATCGTGATCTAGCTGAGAACGCCGTATGTCCTGAACCAGGCGATCGCCCGGCTCCAGGCGTCCCGCGCCGCCTCTTCGCGGTAGCTGGCGCGGTAATCGGCGAAAAATCCGTGCGGCGCGCCGGGGTAAATCTTGAACTCGACCGTCTTGCCTGCGGCTTTAAGTCTCGCCTCCATTTGCCGGACCTGATCTGGCGGAATTCCCTGATCCTCGGCGCCGTAAAGTCCGAGCACCGGAGCCTCAACGGCATCGGCGAGATCGAAGGCGTTCCGCGGCATCGCGGCGTTCGGCGGATCCATCAGGCTGCCGTAAAAGGAAACGCCGGCCTTCAATGCCGCATTATGGGTCGCGTAAAGCCAGACGGTGCGTCCGCCCCGGCAAAAGCCGATGATGCCGAGACGGTTCGCGTCGCCGCCCCGCGCCTTCGCGAAGGCGGCCGTCGCGTCGAGATCGGCGAAAAGCTCGGCGTCGGGCTTGCCGTTCACGAGAGGCAGCAATTGCGGGATGCTGTCGATCTTCGTCAGATCGCCCATGCGGAAATAAATGTCGGGCGCGACGGCGAAGGCCCCGAGCCTGGCGAGGCGCCGCACAACGTCCTTGATGTATTCGTGCAGGCCGAAAACCTCGATCGCGACGAGAATGACCGGCGGGTTTTCGACCCCTTCGGGCCGCGCGAAATAGACCGGCATGTCGCCGTCGCCGACCTTCACCGTCGCGTCCGCGGCGTCGAGACCTTCCGCGCTCGTCCTGATCGCGTCGGCGCGGACGGGGCCAGCCGCCAGCGTAAAGCCCGCGGCGGCGGCGCCGGAGGTCGCCATGAAGAGGCGGCGCGACAGCGGGGCCGCGCGGGTGAGGCCCGCGATATCGGACGGATGTCTTCCTGCGGGCAGAGGCGTTCCTGCTGGCATGAGCGTCTGTCGGCTCCTCTCGACGAGCGGCTGATGCGCGGAAATCGAACGCGCCGCCCATGAATTATGGGCCTCCGCTCTTATCCGGCGCCGTGATTGCAATCGCAAGCGGCGCCGCGCCAGTCAGGTGGGGTTTGCCCGACCGGACCATTGATAGGCTGATCTCGGGCAAGCCAAAGATCAGTGGCGCGGGCATAAATTTTTGGCGCCCGACAGGCTAAATCTTAAGAACTTACTAAAGACGCAAGATCGCGATGGTTGTATAAAGCCACCAGCGCGAGCGTTGCGGGCGGGCGATCGATCTTGTCCAGCCGTCTCGCGCTGATGAAAACCATCGGATTTTGAAAGTCCGTAAGGGAGGAGATTGATATGAAAAAATACATTTTGCTGACGGCTTTGGCGCTGGGCGCCGCCACGCCGGCCATGGCTGGCGGGAGCGACGGCGACGACGGAAATCCGCGCACGCATTCGTGCGACGGACTGCCGAACTGGTCGCAGCTTCAAACGGCGCTCAAAGCCGCGGTCGCAGTCGGGCCGAACGCTACGACAGGAAATGGCGGCCTTGGCTTCAACATGTGGGCGACGGTCGTCGCCAAAGATGGAACAGTGTGCGCCGTCGCCTATTCGGGCAATACTTACGCCGACCAATGGCTGGCGAGCCGGGTCATTTCGGCCCAGAAAGCCAATACCGCCAGCGGCTTGAGCCTTAGCGACAACGGCCCGCCCGCCGCCTCGCTGTTCCCGACGGGTCTCGCGCTTTCGACGGCGAATCTCTATTCCGCCGTGCAGCCGGGCGGCAGCCTTTACGGCCTCCAGTTCAGCAATCCGGTCGATCCGACCGATGCATATTTGCAGCGCAATGGCGCTCCCGATGACCCCAACACCTATGGGACGGCGCGTGATCCGATGGTCGGGCGTCCGATCGGCGGCGTGAACGTCTTCGGCGGCGGCCTTGGCCTTTACCTGCACGGTCAAAGGGTCGGGGGCGTTGGCGTCAGCGGAGATCAGTCCTGCACCGACCATTTTACCGCGTGGCGGGTTCGGCATCTCCTGAAGACGAGCGGCGGGCTCGCCTATGACAATCTCTACAATGTCAAAGGCGTCAGCGGGGATCCCCAGCGTCCGGACAATATCGTTTACGACATCAAGGCCAATCCTTATGGCGGCACGGGAATCAGCGCGGGCGGGTTCGGCCATCCGCCCTGCGTCAATTACAACGCTAACCCCGGGTCGCTTCCGGCGGCGAACCTCAATCCCTGATTGTCTCTGAGGCGCGCGGCCTGAACGGCCGGCGCAGCGAAAAGGGGCGCGTCCCTGAAAGTGGGATGCGCCCTATCTAAACGCTAAACCTCCTGCGAAATCATGAACTTGCGCTGTCTAGCGCTTGGCCGCGTCGGCGATTTTACCGCCGGCGTCCTTAACGTCGCCGACGGCCTGCCGCAGGGCGCCCTCGATCCTGTCAGCCTTGCCCTCCGCGACCAGCCTGTCATTGCCGGAAATTTTTCCCGCAGCCTCCTTTACGGCCCCCTTGATCTTGTCGGCGGCGCCCTTGAAGTGCTCTTTATCCATGATAATCAGCTCCACTGCCTGAAAGCTGCGGAACGTCGACCGCCATGCATGGTTCCGGCCGCCGCGTTGACGAACCGGCGCCAAACTGGTCTACATCCGCGGCGTTGCGCAAGGAGCGCGATTTTACACGACGGGGCCGGTTATAAAGGAATGAACCTAGCGACGCCTTTTGAAAACGCCTGGCGCTACCAGGAATTGATTCGCGCGGTGGTGCGCCGCGAGCTGGCGGTCCGCTTTCGCGGCACCATCCTTGGCTGGCTCTGGGCCATTTTTGGACCGCTCGTCATGCTGAGCGCCTATACGGTCATCTTCTCTAGCGCAGTCGGCGTTCCCCACTCGGCCAAAGGCGCGGGCGTCGGCGGCTACGCCTTGTCGATTTTCGCCGGATTGATCATCTTCAATCTCTTCAGCGAACTCGCCTATCGCGCGCCCGCCATGCTGCATGAACAGGCGAGCGTCATCAAGAAATCGATCTTTCCAAGCGAAACTCTGGCGTGGACCGCGACGATCCGGGCCTCCGTCTACGCCCTGATCAGCCTCGCCGTTCTGGTCGTTTTCAAGCTCGCGGTCAGCCACTTTCTGCCGCCGACAGTTTTGCTGCTGCCCTTCGTCGCCGTTCCGTTTTTTCTGGCCTTGCTCGGCGTCTCGTGGTTTCTGATGGCGCTCGGCTCGTTCACCCGCGACGTCGCCCATCTCATGATCTCGATCGTGCCGGTCTTCATGTTCGCAACGCCGATCTTCTATTCGATCGACGACGTCCCGCCGCATTTACGCCTTTACGTGCATTTAAATCCGATCGGAAATTATGTTGAAATGACGCGCGATCTCCTCCTGTTCGGCAGATTGCCCGGCTTGTTGCTCTACGCCGGGACGGTCGCCGGGTCGCTCGTTGTGTTCTATTTCGGCTATCGGTTTTTCATGCAGTACAAGGCCGTGTTCGTCGATGTCATCTGAACTTGTCATCAGCTGCGCCAATGTCGGCAAGGCATATCAGCTTTACTTGCGCCGTAACGATCAGCTGAAACAGACCCTGTTCGGGCGCTGGAAGCAGTTCTACCATGACCATTGGGTGCTGAAGGACGTCAGCTTCAAGATTCACCAGGGCGAAACGGTCGGCATCATCGGGCGCAACGGCGCCGGCAAGACGACGTTGCTGCAGATCATTTGCGGAATCACGCGGCCGACCCTCGGCAACGTCAAAGTGGCTGGCAGGATCGCCCCGATCCTCGCCCTTGGCTCCGGTTTCGATCATGAACTGACGGGCCGCGAGAACGCCCTGATCGGCGGCGCCATTCTCGGCGTCAAGCGCTCCGTCATCGAAGCGCGCCTCAATCAGGTCGCCGCCTTCGCCGATATCGGCGAGTTCTTCCACCAGCCTCTCAAAATGTATTCGACCGGCATGGCGGCGCGGCTCGCCTTCGCAGTCTGCGCCCACGCCGACGCGGACATTCTCATCGTCGACGAAGCGCTCTCGGTCGGCGACGCCGACTTCCAGGCAAAATGCGACGCCTTTATTCATGACTTCGCCAAGCGCGGCACGATCCTTGTCGTCTCGCATGCTCTGGATATGCTCTCGACGCTGTGCGATCGCGTCATCTGGATCGACGACGGCGTCGTTCGCGAACTGGGCCGGCCCGATGAGGTCGTCGCCGGCTATCGCCACGCCATTGAGGACCGGACGGCGCCCGATCGCGCGGCGGTGTTCAGCAAGCCGCCGGCGATCGCCGCATCGTCCGGCCTCGGCGCATAAATCGCCGCGACGGACAACTGACCGAACGAGGCGTCATCGCGCGCCGGCCGCGCCCCGCTCAAGTCACAGAATGCCTGCGGTTTAGGCCAGACCTTTAGCTCTGCCCTTTACGTATATTCCGAGGCTGTCCAACAGCCAATTCTGTCAATATAAGTTGATGGGCGGCAAGTAGTAGCAAGTTTATTTCGGATCGATAAACTATTCCGTCGCCAGCCCGACAAGTAAAAACTCAATGATATCGCTGTTATTGAAACTCTTTGAGCGACGGGGCGAAAATGATTGTTAAGAACGCACTTAAGGCACTTGTCGGCGGGAATGATGGCGTATTGCGCCAGTTTCGCGGGATACGCGCCGCCAAAATTACGTTAGAATATTACGCCGCGATCTTGTTCTACAGGCTGAGATATCGTGGCGAGTCGATATTTCAGGTCATCCATCGAAAGCGGTCGTGGGGCGACAGTCCTTCCGCGTCGGGCGGCGGGTCTGACCTTGTCCATACTTCCGCGATCAGAGACGCGCTGCCCGCCTTGATTCGCGACATCGGGGCGCGCTCGATGCTTGACGCGCCCTGCGGCGATTTCTACTGGATGCAGAAGGTTCCCCTCAATGTCGAGAGCTACATCGGAGCGGATATCGTTCCGGAGCTGATCCAGGAAAACAAATCGAAATATGAGCACGGCATTTATCGATTCATGCACGCCGACATCGTGCGGGACGCGTTGCCCAAAGTCGACCTGATCCTCTGTCGCGATTGCATGATCCACCTTTCAAATCAGGATATTGCCCAGTGTCTCGCTAATTTTAAAAGAAGCGGCGCGACATATCTGCTTGCATCGACTTATCCCGGCCGGGTCAGGCGAAACTGGAACATCGTTACGGGCATGTGGCGGCCGGTCGACCTGCAACTTCCGCCTTTTAGTTTCCCAGAGCCAATCAGGTTCATAAGCGAGAGCAGCTCCACACCCACCGAGAAACAGGCGCTGTCGCTTTGGCGGATCGCGGACCTTCCAGTGTGACCTTTTTTCGGGCTCCGGGCGAGGCCATGCCGACGAAGCCAAGCGTCTCGCGGTTTCAACGAGCGCCTTCCACGACAATCGGGTCGGCGCGTAAAATCGCTGCGGCGATGCGTAACCCTGGCCGAAACATTGTCACCGGCGTGGAATTTTGCACGCCCATCACCACCTCTGCCCGGAGGCGGTCAATGATGGGAGCGTTCCATGTCTTTGCTGGCGACGCTGAAAGGCAAGGGGCCAAGCGGATTCGGCTATGGCTCGACCGCCGAGGAGGCGACTGAGGGGCTTGATCTTTCGGGCCGCACCTATCTCGTCACTGGCTCCAATTCCGGGCGTGCCGACGGCGTAAGGCTCGACGCCATGATTTTCAACGCCGGCATCATGGGCTTGCTGAAATTGCAGCAAGCCCATGGCTATGAGCTGCAGTTTTTCACCAGGCACATTGGCCATTTCATCTTGGCGACGGGCCTTGTCGGCCAGCTGGCCGCCAAGGGCAGGGAGGTCGCCCTTTCGAGTTCGGCGCATCAGTTCGCGCCAAAAGAGGGGATCGACTTCGACAATCTCTCCGGCGCGGCTATTCGCCCTGGCGCGCCGATGGCCAATCGAAGCTCGCCAATCTTCTCTTTGCGATAGAGCTGGCGCGCCGCCTCGCGGGAACCGGCAAGGCCGCCAATGCGCTGCATCCCGGGGTCATCATGACCAACCTCAACCGAAGCCGTCGCGTCTCCGTTGATGGCGCTCACCGCAATCGCCAATCCGCTCTTCCTGAAGACGATTGCGCAAGGCGCGGCGACGCAATGCCTCGTCGCAACGCATCCTTCGCTTGAAGAAATCTCCGGCGAATATTTCGCCGACTGCAACATCGGCAAGGCGAGCGCGCTTTCGCGCGACGCCGCGTTCGCCGCAAGGCTCTGGGACGAATCCGAGCGCATCGCGGCGAGGCTCTAAAAATGGAAGCTACCCGGCGTAGGCCGCCGCCCGCAGGACGGGCTGTCTGATCCTCGGAAATTTCGCGTTCTGCCGCCAGATCAGGAACAGGGCGGCGGCGAACTCAATGAGGATCGCCGCTGCGACGACGATGACGAACTGCGGATTCTGCCGCACCAGAGATTCCGATCCCACGAGAATTGCGACATGAATCAGCGGAATGAGGAGAATGGTGGCCGTCGTCGTCGCGGAGGCGCGTCCGGTCGCCGCCGACGCGGTGAGGACAAGGCCGATCGCCAGCAGGCAATGACTCAGCGCCAGCAGGGGAATGCAGCAGCGTTTGGTCGCCTCGCTCGTCCATTCGGCGAAGCCGCGCGGATCCCAGTCCGCAATCGGCCGCGCGGCGAAGAATTCGCCCATAGGCAGTTCGAAGACGCCGCGCCAATCGCGTTTGGGCAAGGCGCCGGTCCCCTGCATGTCGACCGGGATGACGTATTGATCGAAATTGGCGGT
>JBKQMI010000116.1:0-13613 GCA_052146775.1 Methylocella sp.
CAGGCGGCGAGCCTCCTCGCCACCGATCTCGTCGTGGTCTATATGCTGACCATGGCGCTGCTCTACGCCATCACCGACATCGCGTTCCTCGCCGTCCGGCGGAGGCTCACCGCATGGCAGTCATAGCGGAACTTTCCGGCATCGGCCTCGCTTTCGGACGCGGGGCTGAGCGCACGCAAATCCTCGAAGGCCTCGATCTCAGCCTCGACAGCGGCGAATTCGTCGCCATCGTCGGGCCGTCCGGCGCCGGCAAATCGACGCTGCTGCGCGTGCTCATGCATCTCGTTGCGCCGAGCGCGGGCAAGGTCCGCGTCGAGATCCCGCATGAGCGCGGGCGCAGGAGCATGGCGCTCGTCTTCCAGGACGCCAAGCTGCTGCCGTGGCGGCGCGTTTCCGGCAACGTCGCCTTCGGCCTTGAAGGCCTCGCCCTCTCGCGCACCGAGATCGATGCGCGCGTAAGGGCAGCGCTCGACCTCGTCGATCTTTCGGCCCAGAGCGCGCGCTGGCCACACCAGCTCTCTGGCGGCCAGAGGCAGCGCGTTGGCCTCGCCCGCGCGCTCGCCGTCGAGCCGCATCTCCTCCTGATGGATGAGCCGTTCGGCGCGCTCGACGCGATCACCCGCGCCGCCCTGCAGGATGAGCTTCTCGCGCTCTGGAAACGGACCGGCAAGACCATCCTGTTCGTCACCCACGACATCGACGAGGCCATTTACCTCGCCGACCGCATCATCGTGATCGCCGGATCGCCCGCGCGAGCGCAGGGCGCCTTCGCGACGCCGGAGCGCCCGCATCTGCGCGCCGATCCGCGCACATGGCGGCTCGCCGCGCAGATTCGGGCGAAGCTCGGAGAGAGCGGCGAACTGGTCGATTTCGAAATATGACCAACGCCCCGCCCCGCCGTCCGCCTCTGAGCGCCTATGTCGCGCCGGAAGGCTATTACGAGCTGACGAAGGCGATGCCTTTCCTTGGCGCGGCGCGCTGCGACATCCGCGAAATCGCCGCCGGGAGCTGGCTGGAGCTGGTTCTCGATTATGAGGTCGGCGCCTCCGGCCTCGCCGACGGCGCCTGGATCAAGGCCGCCTTCAAATTCTATTCCGACTGGGCGCTGTTCCAGACGACGAACCCCGGCGGCGAGAATTACGTCTCGGCCGAATATCTGGCCGGCCCCCTGCTGCCGGGACAGGAGCCGGCGACCGTAAAATGCCTGCTCTGCCGGTTCGATCAGAAGGGGCACGAACGGCCGTTCCAGAAGGCGATTATCGTCGACATCGTCGACGGCTATCTCAATCCCGGCGATCACATCGTCATCAGGCTCGGCGACCGCCGCTTCGGCGGCGCTGGAACGCGAGCGCAGACCTTCGTCGAAAAGGACTTTAAATTCCGCTTTTATGTCGATCCCGTCGGCACCTCGCGCTTCGCCGCCGTTCCCGGGGACATCGTGCTGCAGATCGTCCCGCATGACGCGCATCATCTTATCGTCACGGCGCCGCGCCTCATTCGTCCCGGCGCCGACCTGCCCGTTCGCGTTCGCCTCGAAGACGTCTGGGGCAACACATGCTGGAACCATGGCGCGAGGATCGAACTTCGCGCCGCGCTCGACGTTGCTCTCGTCTACGCGCGAGAAGCCGATCTTTCCGCTGAGGGCTGGGCGATCCTGCGCGTCGACGATATTCCAACGCAGGCGCCGGGCGAACTCGTTATCGGCGCGCGCGTCGCCGGCGACAGCGCCATCGCGCCGGACAAGACCTTCGTCACGGTCGATCCCGCGGCGCCGGTCGATCGCATTTTCTACGGCGACCTGCATGTTCATTCGGACGATACGATCGGCACGAATGACACCGTCTACAATCTCACCTATGGCCGCGACGTCGCGGGCCTCGATGTGCTCGGCTACACGGCCAATGATTTCCAGATCACCGCCGCGCGCTGGCGCGCCGCTGTCGCCAATGTGCGCGCGATCAGCGTGGACGGCGCCTTCGTCTGCTATCCCGGCACGGAGTGGTGCGGCAATTCCTGCGCCGGCGGCGATCATAATGTGGTTTTCCTCGGCGAGGGCGAACCCTTGTTTCCCTCGGGGCGCGAGGGCGAAAACGCGCGCTCCTTCGAATGGAGCGAGGAGATGGGCTCGCACGAGATCACACCCGGCGCCTGGCCGCTCGACGAACTCTACGCAACCTATGCGCATGATCCCGAAGGCCATCTGCTGATCCCTCATGTCGGCGGCCGGCGCGCAAACCTTTCCTGGCACCATCCCGAACTCGAACGGCTGATCGAGGTCGGCTCGACATGGGGGCAGTTCCCCTGGATGCTGCAGGACGCCGTTGCACGCGGCTATCATCTTGGCGCGTCGGCGGCGAGCGACGAGCATCGTGGGCGCTGCGGCGGCGGCGTTCCCGGCACGGCGGTTTTCGGCGTGCGCGGCGGCCTCACCGGCATCATCGCCGACAGCCTTGACCGCGCGACCATCGGCAAGGCGCTGCGCGCCCGCAGAACCTTCGCGACCACCGGCGAGCGCAGCATCGCGCTCGTCCGGTGTGGCGAGCGCTGGCAAGGCGAGGCTTTTTCGCACGCCGGTGCGGCGCGGATAGACTATCGGTTTCTTGGCCATGCCGGCTTCGAGGAGATCGCCGCCTTCGATCATGCGGGCTGTTTCTGGCGCAGGGATCTGCAGGAAGAGGCGGGCCTCTCCACCCGGAAAATCAGGCTGCGGTGGGGCGGCGCACGCATCCGCGACCGCTATCGCGCCGCCATCTGGCAGGGGCGCATCGCGATCAGCAACGCCGCCATCCGCTCTTTCAAGGCCTTCGGCCTTGAGCACAAAGAGGAGACCGTCTGGCGCGCGGGTCCGGGCGAGATCGGCTTTCGCTCAGAAACCTTCGGCGACGTCGATTCAATCGAGATCGAACTCGACGCGCTCGAAGGCTGCACGATCAGCCTCGATGGAACGATCGGCGGCTATGTCAAGGTCGGCGATCCTTCAAAGCCAAGCCCCTTCGCCGATTGCCCAACCTTCGCGCTGGTGGCCAGCGGCGCGGAGATTCTGGCGCGGCGGCGAATCGAGCGGCGCCTCGGCGGCGCGGATCTTTTTTTCGCCATCGAGCGAGTGGCGGATGCGCCCCTTCCGCGCGACGTTTCGGGTTTCATCGATGTTGCGCCGGAAAACGGCCCGCATGGTTTCAGGCAGATCTACTTCGTCGCTTCGGAGAAGGACGGCGCCAAAGTCTACGCCTCGCCGATGCGCATCACATTCGAGTAGGCTGGCGCGTGGAGATAAGGCAGAATGCCGCGCTAACGCCCGCAGAAAAGGAGCCCCCATGACCGCCCACGACTATTCGTTCAAGACCATCGACGGCGGCGATCTGCCGCTTGCTTCGTTCAAAGGCAAGGCGGTGCTGGTCGTCAACACCGCCTCCGCCTGCGGCCTCACACCGCAATATGAGGCGCTGGAAGCGCTCTACCGGAAATATCGCGACAAGGGCCTCGTCGTGCTCGGCGTGCCAGCCAATGATTTCGGCAGGCAGGAGCCGGGAACGGAGGCTGAGATCAAGCAATTCTGCGCGCTCAACTACAACGTCGACTTTCCGCTCGCCTCGAAAGAGGTCGTCGTCGGCGAATCCGCGCATCCATTCTATCGCTGGGCTTTGAGCGAATGCGGCGCCGACGCCGCGCCGAAATGGAACTTCCACAAATATCTGATCGGCAAGGATGGCGCGATAGCCGGCGTGTTTGGATCGCGCACAGTCCCCGACGCGCCGGAGGTCATCGCGGCAATCGAGAAAGCGCTCGCGTAGCCCAAAGCGGAAGCCGCGATGTCAGCCTCGAAAGGCCGCAGTTGGACGACGCCGCGAGACGCCGAGCTCGGGCTGCGCGCGATTGAAAATCGCGCCGGCCTCGCCATTCGGGCGCTCCCGAACGGCTGCATATTTTCAATCGAGCACCGCTATCAGGGCGGCGCGATTCTGATCAATCAACTCCTCGGCTCTCCAATCGACGGCTCCGTCCAGCGCATCTATCTGCGCATCGAAGGCGAGGCGCCCGTCGAGATCGTTGGACCTCACGCAGACATTGATTTCGGCGCCGGGTCCGATTGCTTCATCTGGGCGGGCGAGTCTCTCGGCGTTCGCCATCGCGTCGCGCTGTTCCTTGAACTGGATCGGCCCGCCTGGACCTGGCGCGTCGATCTCGAAAACCACGGGCGCCCGCGCGCGATGGACGCCGTTCTGATCCTGGATATCGGGCTTGGCCCGCGAGGCTTTCTGATGAACAACGAGGCCTACGCCTCGCAATATATCGACCACTTCATCGCGCCGCATGCGCGCTGCGGGCCGGTCGTCATGAACCGCCAGAATCTGGCGCAGGATGGGCGCCATCCCTTCGCGATGCACGGCTGCCTCGACGGCGCGGTCGGCTTCGCAACCGACGGCAAGCAGCTCTTTGGGCCGGCCTTTCGCGACGCCGGCGCCTTTCGCTTTCCGTTCGGCGAGGCCCTGCCGAGCACACGGCTGCAACATGAAATGGCCTGCGTCGCAATCCAGTCCACACCTTCAACTCTGGCGCCCGGAGGCCGCGCGGCCAGGCGTTTCATCGGTGTCTATGATGTCGATCATCCAACCGCGTCGAGCGCGGCCGATCTCGCGCGGATCGACGCGTGGGCATGGCGCGATTTCGCCCCGCCACACATCGCGCTGGCGGCGCCCGTGCGCAGCTTCGTTCAAGCCTCCCCGTCGTTCGAGGCCGCGTCCCTCACGCAAACCGAGATCGCAAGACTCTATCCAGAGCGGACGCTGGAAGAACGCGCCGATGGTGCGCTCCTCTCCTTCTTTGCGCCGGATCCGCCGCATAACCGCCATGTCGTCCTCAGCGACAAGGAGCGCATCGCAATGCGCCGCCATGGCGCGATTCTGCGCTCAGGGCAGGCGATGCTGCCGGATGAGGCCACGCTCTGCGCCACCGCCTGGATGCATGGCGTTTTCGCCGCGCAGCTCACTATCGGCAACACCTCGTTCCACAAGCTGTTCTCCGTTTCGCGCGATCCCTATAACGCCACGCGCGCGAGCGGTCTCCGCATCCTGATCGACGCGGGGGAAGGCTGGCGGCTCCTCGCCGTCCCCTCCGCCTTCGAGATGGGGCTTTCCGATTGCCGCTGGGTCTACTCGCTCAAGGGTCGGCTGGTCACAATCTCGGCGATCGCGTCGGGCGACGATCCCGCGATGCAATGGCGCATCGACGTCGAAGGCGAGGCCTGCCGCTTTTTGATCTTCGGCCATCTGACGCTCGGTGAGCGCGAATTCGATTGCGCAAGCCGCATCGAGGTCGATGTCGAGCGCAAGAGTTTCACCTTCCGTCCGGACCCCGCGTGGCTCTGGGGCCAGCGCTATCCACACGCCGTTTATCACCTCGTCAGCAGCACGCCCGATGCGATCGAGACAATCGGCGGCGACGAGCTTCTTTACGTCGACGGGATTTTTCGCGGCGGCGCCTACGCCGCGATCCGCACCGCGCCGACGCGCGACTTCCGCTTCGCCGTCGTCGGCTCGATGATCAGCGCCGCGGCCGCAGACGAACTAGCTGCGAAATTCGCGCGGGGCGTCGCGGACGAAGAGCTGCTTGCGCCGGCGCGGCGCTTCTGGCGGACGGTCACGCGCGGCCTGCGCATCGACGGCGCCCCCGCGCTCGATGCGCTTTTCCCCTGGCTCGCGCAGAACGCGATGATCCACCTCACCACGCCGCATGGGCTGGAGCAATACACCGGCGCCGCCTGGGGCACGCGCGATGTCTGCCAGGGGCCGGTCGAGTTCCTGCTCGCGCTGCGGCATGACGAACAGGTCAAGGAGATCCTCCGCCTCGTCTTCGCCCAGCAATATGAAACGAGCGGCGACTGGCCGCAGTGGTTCATGCTCGACCCCTATGCGAGCATCCAGGACAGGGTCAGTCATGGCGACGTCATCGTCTGGCCGCTGAAGGCGCTGAACGATTACATCGAGGCGACGGGCGATTTCGCTTTCCTCGATGAGCCGGTCGCGTGGCGGCGCGCGGATAATCTGGAGCGCACCGTGCGCAAGGACAGCGTCGCCGCGCATATCGGCAAGCTTGTTTCGACAGTGCGCGAGCGCTTCGTTCCGGGCGCGCATCTCGTCCGCTACGGCGAGGGCGACTGGAACGACTCGCTGCAGCCTGCGGATCCTGCGATGCGCGACCTGATGGTCAGCAGCTGGACGGTCGCCCTGTTGTTCCAGCAGTTGCGCCGGGCCGCCAAAATCTACCGCAGATCCGGCCGGGCGGTCGAGGCCGAAGAATTTGACCAACTCGCCGACGCCATGCGGCGCGACTTCAACGCCCATCTCATTCGCGACGAAACCGTCGCGGGCTATGCGATCTTCGCGCCGGGCGCCGCTAAACCCGAATTGCTGCTGCATCCGAGCGACAAGCGCACCGGGCTCAGCTATTCGCTGCTGCCGATGACCCGCGCCATCCTAAGCGGCCTCTTCACGCCGGAGCAGACGCGCCATCATCTGACGCTCATCCGCGAACATCTTTTGTTTTCCGACGGTGCGCGGCTGATGGACCGCCCGGTCGCCTATCGCGGCGGCCCGGAGACGATTTTCCGGCGCGCGGAATCGGCCGCCTTCTTCGGCCGCGAAATCGGCCTCATGTATGTGCACGCCCATCTTCGCTACGCCGAGGCCATGGCCGTGCTGGGCGATTCTGACGCGCTGTTCAACTTGCTCGACATCGTCAACCCGGTCACTGTCGGGGTGCGGCTCCCGCAGGCGGCGCCACGCCAGCGCAACGCCTTTTTCAGCAGTTCGGACGCGGCCTTTCCCGACCGCGCCAGCGCGAGCGCGCAATGGGAGCGCGTCAGGGCGCGAACGATCGGGTGTGAGGGCGGCTGGCGCATCTATTCGAGCGGGCCGGGACTTTTCACCAACCTCCTCATCCGCCACGGTTTCGGCGAACGCAGGCTGTGGGGCGAGCCCGCGCCGCGTGGAGCCCGTGAAGGCGCCACGATGAGTTGGGATCTCGATGAGGGAGATTAGCGGATCGGCGTCGGCGTCCGCGCGCTCAGCAAGCCCTTAAGGCCGCCTCGGCGCCCTGAAGTCTGGCGGCGCGCTCGTGCGGCGCGGGGCTCGCCGCCGGTCCCGGAACGAGCGCGAACCGCGATCCGGTCAGAACTTCGCCGGTGGCGCGATCGACGAACAGGGGATCGACGGCGCGGCCCGTCTCCCGATCGACGATCTGCACCTTAGCGCCTTCGGGCGCGAACTGGCGATTGCCGAAAGCGGCTAGGGCGAGAAGAACCGGCAGAAAATCGCGACCGCGCGCCGTCGGGATATATTCGTAGCGATGCGGCCGCTCGTTATAGAGGCGCCGCTCGAGGAGCCCGTCCTCGACCAAGGCGTTAAGCCGCCGGGTCAACATATTCGGCGCGATCTTGAGGCTGGCCTCGAAGGCGTCGAAGCGGGTGATGCCGCTCAGCGCGTCGCGCAGAATGAGAATGCTCCACCATTCGCCTACGCGTTCGAGGCTGCGGGCGATGGGGCATTCCATGGTTTCAAAGCTTTTGCGGCGCATGGTTTCTCACCTTCAAGCTCTCCCGCCCGCCCATTGGCCGCAGGACGAATTGGCGGGAAGCGCCTGGTTCTCCCCGCCGACTAAATCCGCGCGCCGGTTCAGGCCGCTTTGAGCGCATTCGCGGCGAACGGCAGTTTCCGCGATCGCTTCCCCATAGCGGCGAAAATCGCGTTGACAACGGAGGGCGCACCGCTCTGGCCCGGGCCCGGGCTCACCCCGCGTCTCCTGACGATTGCCCATATAGACTTCCATTTTGGGAGCCACATTGATCGGGAGCAATTGACGAGCGGGAAAATTGCGCTGTTCGGCGCGGCTCTTCTTGGGCGTGACGTCGCAACAGAGTCCGGCGGGGACGGCGAAATCTCTTGCCTTGGGGCTAACGATTCTATATATCTATTGACGTTGAAATATTGAATTATTCGCGCCGGTCTTGAGGAGGTCAAAATGATCACGCGCCGAATAGCTCTCCGGAATTCGTTTTTGACGAGCGGGGCGGCTCTCGTCGCCTGGGCCATCCCGGCTGTGGGCCACACCGCCGAGGACATTGTGACCGCACATGGCGCGGGATCCACATTTTCGGCGCCGCTCTATAAAAAATGGATCGAAGTCTATCAGCGGGATCACGATCAGGTCGCGCTGAGCTACGACGTGGTGGGAAGCGGCGAGGGGATCACCCGATTTATCGCGGGAACGGTCGATTTCGGCGCGACCGACGTCCTGCCGAGCGACGTGATGCTCGCCGGGGTCAAGCGCGGCGTCATCCCGGTTCCCGTCACAGCCGGCATGATCGTACTGGCCTACAATCTTCCCGGCGTCAAAGGCGTGCTCAAGCTGCCGCGCGATGTCTATTCCGGTATCTTCAGCGGCAAGATCACGCAGTGGAGCGATCCGCTAATCCGGAAGGCCAACCCCGGCCTGTCTCTACCGAACGAAGACATCGCCGTCGTGGTCCGACAAGACAGCAGCGGAACGACCGCCGCCTTCACCCGCCATCTCGTCGCGATCGGTTCGGGCTGGCATGCGACCGGGTCCGGCGAGGGATACGACATTGATTGGCCGGCGGCGGCCATGGCAGGCAGAGGCAACGAGGGCGTCTCATCGAAGATCAAGATCAGCGAAGGCTCGATCGGATATGTCGAGTATGGTTTCGCTAAGCGGCTGGGACTGCAGATGGCGACGCTCGAGAACCAGGCCGGGCATTTGGTCGAGCCCACCGAGGATGGCGGACGGGCGGCGCTGCTTGCATCGGAAAACTTTTTCACCGCCGACCCGCTGGGAGAAGCGTCCTACCCGATCGTCACATTCAGCTGGCTGCTTCTCTACAAGAAATACGCGGATCCGAAGAAAGCGGCCGCGTTGAAGGACTGGGTGAGTTGGGGCCTGACGACAGGGCAGACATTCGCCTCCGGTCTTGGCTACATCCCGCTGCCCGCTGAAACGGCGGCGCTCGCGCGGCGCAATCTGGATGCTCTCTCTTAAGCGACCTTCGACGACGTCGCGACAAACAGAGGGAGGGCGCCATGTCTGAAAAACTCTACAATGTGCTTTTTCTTTGCACGGGCAACTCGGCGCGATCGATCCTCGCCGAGGCGATCATGAGCCAACTGGGCCAAGGACGCTTCAAAGCCTATAGCGCGGGCTCGCATCCAAAAGCGCAACCGCATCCCTACGCCATTGACCTTCTGAGGAAGCTCGATTTCGATGTCGAAGGGTTGAGATCGAAATCGTGGGATGAATTCGCCGCGCCAGGGGCGCCGCCTCTCGATTTCGTCTTTACGCTGTGCGACGACGCCGCCAGCGAACAATGTCCTCACTGGCCGGGGCAACCCATGACCGCTCATTGGGGCATGCCCGATCCGGCTGCGGCGCAAGGAAACGAGGTCGAGCGGCGCCTCGCATTCGCGGACACATTGCGAATGCTCTCCAATCGAATCTCGATCTTCACAAACCTGCCTATCAGGAGTCTCGATTTGATATCGCTGCAAAAGCGCATCGACGAGATCGGCGAGAAGACTCCCGCCTGAGGCGAGGTTCGAGGGAATGAATGTTGCGGAGCGAGGTAGAGGCTTGAAACCATCCGTTCTCCTGAAGCCGGCGCCGGAGCGCTTCGAGGGAAAAGACGCTGTCGAGGTTTTGGGCGCGCTCTCCCAGCCATCGCGTCTGGAGTTATTCCGCCTCCTCGTCCGCTATCTGCCTTACGGACTGGCGGCGGGCGATATCGCCAGGCTGCTGGCGATCCCGCAGAACACGCTCTCAAACCACCTCTCGATCCTGCAACACGCCGGGCTCGTTCATGCACGGCGTGAGGGCCGCTCGATCATCTACGCCGCCAACAAGGATCTCCCCACCCGGCTGGCGGCCTTTCTTCTAGAGGACTGTTGCGATGTCGCCACGAAGACATGCGATCCGCCGGCTCCGGGATACGGGGTCAAACCATTTCCGGCGAAACGCGAGGCCCACATGTCGAGTAAGACCTACAATGTTTTGGTGATTTGCACAGGCAATTCCGCGCGGTCGATCATGGCCGAGGCTATTCTCAACAAGGAAGGCGCCGGGCGCATCAAGGCTTACTCGGCCGGGAGCCAGCCGAAAAGCGAGCCTAACCCGGCGGCGATCGCGCTGTTGAGAGACCTCGGCTATGACACTGCCGGACTTCGCTCCAAGAGCTGGAGGGAGTTCGCCGCGCCGGGCGCGCCGTCCATGGATTTTATCGTGACGGTTTGCGATTCCGCTGCGGGAGAAGCATGTCCTTATTGGCCCGGCCATCCGCTCGTCGCGCATTGGGGCGTTCCCGATCCGGCGGCCGTCGATGGAACGGATGCCGAAAAGCGCGCCGCCTTCATGGAGACCTACCGGCGTCTCGCCGCGCGGATCACGGCCTTCGTCAACATGGATATCGAACAACTCGACCTATCCACATTGAAGCATCGGCTCGCCGCCATCGGCGCGATGGACGGAGCGAGCGACATGGCCCTTCTGAAGGCTGTGTGAAAACCGGCCAACCGCCGGATCAATCCGATTCGGACTCAGCGGTTGATGTCCAGACCGTCGCAGCGGCCGTCCTCGGTCTTGAAATAGATCGGGTCGCAGGGGCTGAAATCATTGGCGCACATCTTCTGGCAGACGCGCGCGGGCCGGGGCGCCGGCGGGCCGTCCCAATCGTCGGGATCGACGCCAGGCGGCGGCGGCGCGGATTCAGGGTCGTCGGGCTGACCGAAAAACTGAACCTGAAGCATTTGCGCCTGCGCGCGCGGCAACCCCTCAAGGCCGAGGAAAGCAAGCATGGTCAGCAAAATCCGAACCTTCAGCATCAAAGCCTCCCCTGCGGCTCCAGGCGCGCGCCGCGCTATCGAGCGACGGCATACGGGTACCCTCGACAGCCATGCGCGGTCAATTGATTTGGCGCCGGTCAAGCCTCATCGGCTGATCATTGATCCCGACAATGAAGATGATAGAGATAACCACATCGACGTCGGCTGCGAACCTCTTTAGCCTCAGCCCCGTTGCATTGTGAGTTGAATGCGGAGCTCTCGTTTGCGCGCGACTCGACACGGCGCACCAATCAACGCCCGCAATCGAGGCGTCGATCATCCGGCCAGCCCTGAGCCGAACGGCGGCCGGACGCCAGCGAAAGGAACGGTTGTGGCAAATCGCGGGAGGCCAATGCATTCGGCTGATCGCACCGCGGCGCTCCAGATCGCAATGCGGCGAAGGCGGACTGGCATGCTCGCTTTGAGTGTTGTCAGTCCTGGCCCGAAACGGACCGGGATTCACCTTCTTGATCCATGTCGATCGACGCAGCGTAAGGCCAGGGCGCGACGCGCCGCCGGCCACGAGGCCCGACAAGTTTTCAGGATTGATGAATTTTATGTAACAGGCAGGAAAAAGCGGAACACGATCGGAGAGAGCATGACGACAAGTGAAAGCAAGTGCCCTGTCGCGGGCGGCGCCGAAGGCGCCCGTGCAGAGAAGGCGGACACGATCCGGACCTTCGCGAACAGCGACTGGTGGCCGAACCAGCTGAACCTTCAGGTTCTCCACCAGCACTCCGCCCTGTCCAATCCGATGGGCGAGGCGTTCGACTACGCCCAGGAATTCAAGAGCCTCGACCTGAATGCCGTGATCAAGGATCTTCATGCCTTGATGACGGACTCCCAGGAGTGGTGGCCGGCCGACTTTGGCCACTACGGGGGGCTGTTCATTCGGATGGCCTGGCACGCCGCGGGCACATACCGCATCGGCGACGGCCGCGGCGGCGCCGGAGGCGGCCAGCAGCGCTTTGCGCCGCTGAATAGCTGGCCGGACAACGTGAACCACGACAAGGCGCGCCGGCTGCTGTGGCCGATCAAGCAGAAATACGGCCGGAAGATCTCCTGGGCCGACCTTCTTATTCTCGCGGGCAACGTCGCTCTCGAGTCGATGGGTTTCAAGACGTTCGGTTTCGGCGGCGGGCGCGTGGATAGCTGGGAGCCGGACGCTTCCATCTACTGGGGTCCCGAAGGCGAGTGGCTGGAAGATCAGCGTTACAGCGGGGACCGTGATCTTCAGAATCCTCTCGCCGCCGTGCAGATGGGCCTGATCTACGTGAATCCGGAAGGGCCGAACGGCAAGCCGGATCCCGTTGCGGCGGCCAGGGACATACGCGAAACCTTCCACCGCATGGCGATGAACGATGAGGAGACCGTCGCGCTGATCGCCGGCGGCCATACCTTTGGCAAGACCCATGGCGCCGCCGATGCGAAGCAATATGTCGGCCCCGCACCCGAAGGCGCGGACATCGAGGAGCAGGGGCTCGGCTGGAAAAACAGCTTCGGCACAGGCAAAGGAGATGACGCGATCGGCAGCGGCCTGGAAGTCATCTGGACCACGACGCCGACGCGGTGGAGCAGCAACTTCTTCTGGAACCTGTTCGGCTACGAATGGGAGCTGACCCAGAGCCCGGCCGGCGCGTATCAGTGGAAGCCGAAGAATGGCGCTGGCGCCAATACGGTGCCGGACGCGCACGACCCGTCGAAGCGTCATGCGCCCTCCATGCTGACGACGGACCTCGCCTTACGGTTCGACCCGGCCTATGAAAAGATTTCGCGGCGCTTCTTCGAAAACCCCGATGCGTTCGCGGACTCGTTCGCACGGGCGTGGTTCAAGCTGACTCACCGCGACATGGGTCCGATCGTGCGCTACCTCGGCCCGCTCGTTCCCAAGGAGACCCTGATCTGGCAGGACCCTATCCCGGCCGTGGATCATCCGCTGATCGGCGAGGAGGATATCGCCGAGCTGAAGGCGAAGATCCTCGCCTCGGGCCTCTCGGTTTCCGAGCTTGTCTCGACGGCCTGGGCCTCCGCCTCGACGTTCCGCGGCGGCGATAAGCGCGGCGGCGCGAATGGCGCCCGGATTCGTCTCGCGCCGCAGAAGGACTGGGACGTCAACCAGCCGGCTCAGCTGGCGAAGGTGCTGCGGACGCTCGAAGCGATCCAGAACGAGTTCAACGCGTCACAAACAGTCGGCAAGCAGGTGTCGCTCGCCGACCTGATCGTTCTCGGCGGCGGCGCTGCGATCGAGAAAGCCGCGAAGGACGCCGGGCAGGACGTGAAGGTTCCCTTCACGCCGGGCCGCATGGACGCCTTACAGGATCAAACCGATGCTGCCTCGTTCGCCGTGCTCGAACCGATCGCGGATGGTTTTCGTAACTACCTCAAGGGCAAGTACACCATATCGGCTGAGGCTTTGCTGGTCGACAAGGCGCAATTGCTGACGCTGACGGCGCCGGAGATGACGGTTCTCGTTGGCGGGATGCGCGTTCTGAATGCCAACTTCGGGAAGTCCCAACACGGTGTCTTAACCAAGCGGCCGGAGGCGCTGACCAACGACTTCTTCGTAAACCTGCTCGACATGAACACGGAATGGAAGCCGGTATCGGATGCCAGGGAAATATTTGAAGGGCGCGATCGCAGGAAGGGAGAAGTCCGGTGGACCGGCACACGTGTCGACCTCATCTTCGGTTCGAACTCCCAGCTCCGGGCCCTGGCCGAGGTCTATGGAAG
>JBKQMI010000117.1:0-5980 GCA_052146775.1 Methylocella sp.
CCATCGGCGTCGCCGGCCATCCGCATCGCGCCGGCGCTGAGACGCAGGCTCGAAAGCGCCTGGCCGCGCTCCTGCCTCAGTTGTTGCGCCAAGGCGTCGGAGGGGTCCTCCGTCCAGGCGAGCCAGACCTCGCCGACGGTGAGCTTCCCGAACGCCGCCTCGGCCTGAACGAAGCCCGACAGATGATCCCAATGCTGGTGCGTTGCGAGGAGCAGATCGACCTTGCCCTTCGACACGGCGACGACGTCCTCGAGGACGGCCGTCATCTTGGCTGCAGCGTCGGGCGTGCCCAGGATGACGCCGCAATCGATCAGGATACGGTAGGGATCGGCGTTTTTCGCGCGGGGTAGCGTGATCAGGAAGCAGTCGCCGAGCCCGTGCCGGTACATTCTGATTCTCGCCCGTTCCGCGCGCGACGCGGGACCCGGCTTCGCGGCCTGCCGCGCGTCCGGCTTTGTCGACGCGGTGGGGCCGGCAGGCGCTTGCTTCGTCGCCGCCTTGAGCTGGCGCGGCGCCGCGCGCCCATCTTTGCTTGAGGCGCGCGATTTCGGAGCGGCGGGCCGTCGCGACATGACGCTCTCCCTAATGGCGGCCGTGGAGGATGGCGAAGGGTTCTTGTCCGCCGGGCGGCGCGTCGAAATAGGCGTCGCGCAGGGTGTCGCTCAGTGCGAGGCGGAAGCTTTGTTGCGCCTCGATCCAGCCGGGGGCCGCGAGGCGCTTGCGGATGCAATAGCGCACTTCGCTTCGATGAAGATCGATCAGCAGCGTGCAGCCGCCGCGATAGGGGCCGCCCTGCGGCGGCGACGGATGAAAGGTTTGCGTGATTTCGACGACAAGGTCGATCTGGCTTTGACCGTCGGGTCCGATGCGGCGCGCCGGACGCACCGAATGGACCTCGATGCCTCCGAGAACGCCGCTCATCGCGCCGATTGTCGTTGGCCCGGCGTTGCGCACGAGCCCAAGCGCATCGATTTCAGCGTCGGGCGCCTGCGCCGGCTCCATGAGCCATGTGTGGAGAATGCGGGCGTTCGTCCGCATCGTGTCGTAGGCTTCGCGGCGGTCGAAATCGAGGCCCCATGTCAGCTCAAGCGAGGGCAGCACGCCGGCGAGCTTCTCAAGCGGCAACGGCGGCGGCTCCCACACGAGATTGCCTGGCGATAGATGCTTGACGTCGGGCGGATAGATGCCGCGGTCGCGGAACGCCGCGACGAAGGCGACGCGATAGCCGAGCGGATCGTCGGGAACGAGATCGCGGTCGGCGGTGATCAGCGCCCGCAGATATTCACCGAACGTGATGTCGACCGGCGGGCAGTAGTCGAGCGCTCGAATGCAGATGCGCAACACCTGCGCCGCGACGAGGCTCGCCTCTTCGGCCATGCGGTCGGCGAGCGCCGTCGGAATGTCGCCGGGCGGCAGAACGCCCGTACCGTCGCTCGCCAGCCGGACGAACTCGAGCGTTCGCGTCTTGTAGATCGTCAGGAAGGCGGAGAACACGGCCGAGACGAGGACCGAGCCAAGCTCATGCGGCTCCTTCGACGGATCATAATCGGTCCGTTTCGGCGTCGCCGGCTCCCATTTATTGGTTTCCTGATTGGTCTGGCCAATCGCATCGCGCAGCGCGCCATAGTTGCCGCGCATGGCTTGACCGAACTCGACGGCGAGCTTGCCGAGGATATTTTCGGCGCTGAGATCGCCGCGCGTGCGCCTGATCTGATTGCGCAGCGCCTCCGGCACGGCGAAATGCTGAAACAGGGCGACGATGTCGGCGAAGGCTTCGTGGAAGGCGAGAACGTCGGGGTTGGTCGGTTCGCGAAAGCGGCGATGAAGCCCGTCGAGCAGGGCGTGCGTCGTCTCATGGGCGACCACATCATGCGACAACGCGCCGAAATATATTCCGTGCGGAAGCCCGAGCCCGGCGCTGTCCTCCGTCGCGGAGAAATAGCCAAGCAGAAGCGCCTTGCGGTCCGGGCTGTAAAAAGCGTTCGCGGCGCGCAGCGCGTGCGGGTAGACGCGCAGCCGCTGAACATACTCCGCCCTCCCGCCGCCATTGGCGTCGCTGACCCAACGGGGCGCCCACAAAGCGGTCCGGCCGAGAGCTTCCTCGAAGCTTTCGATCGCCCGCATGACGATGGCGTAAACCATCTGCTGGTGGAACTGCGGATTGCCCTCCGATGGCGCAAGACCGTCCTGCGGCAACAGATAAGGATGGTTGAGATCGACCGGCGCATAGGCGCAGCGGCTCGCCGGATCGACGTCAATCACTTCGACATATTCGCCGATGGGCCCCGGCTGAAGATCGTTCTCCCATCGCACGTCGAGCACGGCCTCGTTGAACCCGGCGGCGCCGGGGTCGGTCGCGAGAGAGGGATCAAAAGCGAACGCCCTCAGCCGCCGGCGCAGCGGCGGCGCGACCGGCGGGGTCTTGGCCGTCTTGAGGTTAAACTCTTCGACCGCGCCCGAGCGTCGCGGCTGGCGGCGGGCCGGCGGCGGCGCGCGGCCTGCGCCTTCAAGCACGGAGCGCAGCGCCGCCGAGACGCCGGGTTGCGCCAGCAACGCGTCGGCGAGAGCGACCCTATCCCTTGCGCTCAACGTTTCCGGCGCCGCCGAGGGGTCGGGCAGCACGGCTTCGACCGCCGCCGACTGCGACAATTGCAGGGCCTCAAGCTCCATCATGCGGCGTTGCGCGTCGGAGGCGATGCCGAAATCGCCGCCGGTCAGCGTATCGAGGAACGGAAAGCGGGCCGTATCGACCGGCTGCATTTTGAGGGACGCCGCCTTCGCCGGGGCGACGTCGAGCGCGGCGCGCGCCTTCAGCTCTCCCCGGCCGAGGCGCCGGGTCTCCTGCGCATTCGACTTGGCGGAATCAAACAGCGCCTTTCGGATCGCCTCGACCCGCATCCAGCCTTCCGGATAGGCGTTGACCGCCGCCCTGTTGACCTGGACCCACAGCGCCGCCGCGGCGGCGACCTGAGGCGTTGCGGACGAAGTGCCAGAGCCATTGAAGTCGATCTGGCTCGGGCAGCCGATCCGCGCCCATGGCGTGTTCGGCGTATAGGCCGAGACGGCTGTCGCCATCTTGTCGTCTGGTCCATAATTGCCCGCCATCAGCAAAGGCGCGAGATCGGCGTAGGGAGAATGATCCGCCATGACGCCGCAGGCGGCGACGACCCGGTTGAACCGCGCCGGATAGACGATGTGGCGCGTCGGCAGATCAAAGTAATTGTTCCCCGCCGCCGTGACGATGAAGACGCCCTGTTCGTAGAGCGCATTGACCGCCTCCGCCCAGGCCTGCGAGGCGAGGCCGCCCATGCTCATTGTGATGATGTCGACGCGCGTCGCCGCGTTCGAGGTCAGTCCGTGGATGTAGTCGAACGCTTGCGCGATGGCGCTGTTGTAGAACAGCACGACGCTGTTGGAGACGCGCACCGGCACGACATCGGCATTGGGCGCACAGCCGAGCGGTTGGCCGCCGCCGATCGCGCCGCCGGCGAGAATCCCGAGCGTGCCGGTTCCATGGCCCGGGTTGGTCAGCGGTCCGGCGGCATCGTCGGAGGCGTCGTCGGGCCGGTCCCGATCAACGAAATTCTTCTGCAGGGGCTTATTGAAAAATTTCGGCAAGGTCTGGTGACGAGGATCGTAACCCGTGTCGAAATGCGCGATCCTCACCTTGTTCGCCGCGGTCGGAGTCCCCGCCTTGACCAGGGCCTCGGCGAAACCGGAATGGGCGGGGTTGCGAATCCAATAATGGTCCGGGTCGCCTGGATATTGGCCGTTTTGCGGTTCCGATTCGCCGCAGCCGGCGGCGAGCCGCAGGCCGAGGGATTTTTCGTCGCCGACGATCCATTGCTGCGCAAGATCGGGCTCGGCGAATTCAGCGCGCACGCCCCCCGCGACGCCGAGATTTTGCGTCACCAGCGCATGACATAAATCCCAAGGGCTGAGGCTTGTTTCGGAGTCTGCCGTCAGAAGCTGCCAGGCGCTGGCGGAGGCGACGCCCTGCCGCGCGCCGGCGCCAATGCTATGAAACAACGGTTCGGCCGAAAACCTTATTCGGGTCTCCCCGAGCGCAAGCGCGCTTTCGGAAAGGCCGGGCCGCGCCTTGACCAATATTCTTGGACCAGCCGATAAGCTGCCCATTCAACCCTCCCGATCGATAAGGGTGACGACAGTCGCTACAGTTGGCTAACGCTTTTTGAGATTTACGGCTTTAGCAAATGTCTAATGTCTGTATCTTAATTAAGCACTGCAAGTCAAATGATGTCAACGGCTGGCGCGCCGCTAATTCAGCAAACAAGAATTTTTTAGATTTGCCGCCCGGCGGCCACGGCCTCCGCAGCTGAAGAAGTTTGTCCGGGCGCCGCCGCCGCCCGCGCTGCGAAGGCCGTTGCTTGGTCCGCGTGATTGTTGTGTCTGCGAATTGCGCCGGAAACGCCGCGACGAGATGGCGCGATGATGCTAACTGGCGTCTTCTCTCTTCGGCTGGTTGTGGTCAACCACGTTCAGGTCACGGAATGAAAACCTCCACCACATAACAATAGGCCGCCGTGTCCACGCAGGCCAGCGAGGGCATGCTCGGATGCCAGTCTATTCTAAAGACCTCGCCGGTCAGCCGAAGCCCAGCGCGCTCGATGCGCGAAACAGCGTCATAGACTAAAATCAACCCGTCGCGCTGGCCGACCGCGATCCACGCGCCGGACGGGCTGATCGCCACAGAAATGGCGTAACCCGAGAGGACGCCGACATCATCGCGGTCCTGCCGCGCGTTCCAGATTTCGGCGCGCTCGGAGTCGCCGATCCACGCCATCGTATGTCCGTCGCGAGACAAGGCGATTCTCGAACGGGAAACGCCGTACGGCCTCACTCTCTGGACGCTGTGACACCCGGTGCGCTTGAAGGCGATGGTCGGCCCTTCGCGTCCGGTGGCGACAGTCCACAAAATCGGTCGTTCCTCGTATGCGATCGATGCAAGCCAGCTTCCGTCGGGGGACGCGACACAATCCTCGACCGCGGATTCGCGACCCTCCGGTTTGGGTAGAGACGCCATCTGCGCCGCCACTTCCTCTACACTCATTGCGCCCATGGCGACCGCCATTCCAGAGTCGCCGAATGACCATCAAGCGCGTTGAAGACCGCGGCCGCGCCCGCGCCCAACACGAAACGGGCTTCTCTCGATTGCAGATCCCAGAGCCGCAATGTTCCATCGAAATCGCCGCCGCCCGTCGCGAGCCAGGCTCCATCGGGCGCGAAGACGCAAGCCGTCACGCTGTCGGTGTGGCCCTGCATCATCGCAATGCCTGCGCCGGTTTGCCGATCCCACAATCTGACGTCGCGGTCGGCGCCGCCGGAAGCGATCATGCGCCCGTCGGGAGAGACCGCGCAGACGAAAACCGCGCCTTCGTGCCCACGCAGAGTGAGGCGCTCCGTCGCTGTTGCAAAATTCCATACGCATAAAACGAAGTCCTCGCCGGACGAAACGACCTCCGGCGAATCGGCGCTGATTGCGATATCGGTAACGGCGCCTTCGCGCCCTTCAAGTTCCGCCACGCAACGCCCGTCGTCGGGATTCCATAGCCGCAGCGCACCGTCGGCGCCGGCTGAAATCGCCCGGCCGCCATCGGGTGTGAACAAGCAGTGGGTAGCAGGCGTGCCGTTCCGTTCCGCGCGGCGCGAGCTCAACGGTCCAAAATCTCACAGAGCCTTCGTCACCTGCAGACACCAGCGCCGCATCGCCCCTAACGAAGGCGAAAGAGCGCACGCGACCATCGTGACCAACCATCGTGTTCAAGAGCGCGCCGTCTCTTGTCGCCCATAATTTTAACGCGCCGTCGGCGCCGGCCGTCACGATCATCGCGCCGCTGGCGCTGAACGCGCCTTGGAGAACCTCGCCGGCATGATCGCTCAACGTGAACCGATCGAGACCTGACCAAGCGTGGCATATTGTCGGATCGCCCAGAAGGACGATGAAGTTCGGTCGCGGCGA
>JBKQMI010000118.1:0-17602 GCA_052146775.1 Methylocella sp.
TTCCGATAGTCTGGACGGCGCGGTTCCGGTACGGCCAGGCGCTCGCCTGATTCGCCGCAATGACGAGGCAGGTTCCAAGCACCGGCGCGACGGCCCAGTAAGACGGCCAGATCATGTTCTTGTCGAAGAAGAATACCGAAACGCCGATCAGCAGGAAGCCGGCCGCCAAAAGCAGGCCCGAATATTTCGGCGCCCGCGTCTTGAAATTCAGAGCGACGATGCCGCCGGCCGCCATTTCCCACGCGCGTTGCGGAAGCAGATAAAACGCGGTCGGCTGGTCTTTCGCCGAGTAATAGATACAGAGGGCCAGCGAAACGGACACGATGACGGCCAGAATCGTAGTCATGTGACGCCGGATTGCGACGAACTTGTTCAATCCTATCAGCAGGATTGGGTATATCATGTAGAACTGCCACTCGACCGACAGGCTCCATGTATGCAGCAGCATTTTTGTATTGTAGTCCGATGAAAAGTAGCCTTGCGATTCATTGAACAAAATATTCGAATAAAACAATATCGCAGAAATGCTGGTGTAGCTCAGCGTGTTATAATGTATTGGATCGAGGATTAAATATCCGAACAGGAGCAGCCCGAAGCAGAGCCCAAGCAGTCCTGGAACAATTCGCTTCGAGCGATCGTAATAAAATTTCAGAACGCTGAAACTGTCGTTTTGTAGGCGGCTGACGATAATATCCGTCATCAGATAGCCGGATATTACGAAAAAGATGTCGACGCCCGCAAAACCTCCCGGCAAGAAATCGACATTATAATGATAACCGACCACCGCGGTGACAGCCAAAGCGCGAAGCGCATTTATGTCATATCTGAATTTCGTCATAATCCCCGCGCGCCAATGGCTTAATGTGCTGACCTCAATGCTCCGGCATGATCAACCGCGAGATTTGACCCTGGCGTTCCAGGCGCGATGATCGCCGGCCTCGCGCCTGGCCGAGCCTCGGCGCTTCGATCAGCATCTCTATGTCTTGAAAAATTGTGACTTTCGTCGGGCGCGCGGGCAAAAATGCGCCCCGAGGCCGCCATCTTCTTTGCGATCTTTGAGGCCGCCAGATTGCGACGGTTTTGGATTGAACCAATCCAAAATCATGAACATGATCGAGTCCAATAGGTTAAGGCGGGACATGGGCGGAAAAACGGGTGCTGCTTTTCCTCATCCCGCTCCAAGTGTGGGGGAGCTGTGGCGCGCGACCTGAGCCTGAGCTTATGGAAAGAACTGTCGGCTGGGGCGGATGCGAGGCCAAGGATTCGGAAACGCAAAATCGACCTCGCCGCGCTGGCGACTTCCGGCCTTGCAATCCCTATGTTAGAAGGCGCGCGCTTTGCGCTTCACCCCCGGCGGCGCGTCGGCATCGGTGAGAGTGAGACAAAGGCCGGTGAGCGGCGCGCAACCTTGAGCATATTCCGACCAGATTGAATCAATCTGGTCGGAATATGCTCAAGCTTTTGAATCTGGAGCGATTTCTTGTCGACCGAATGGTCCATTCGGTCGACAAGCGCTCTAGGACCGCGCGGCCACGGCCGGTCAGCGCGAAAATCAACCAGGCTCGATCCGAGCGGGAGTCGACGAAATGAGACGTGTCGTAATAACCGGAATGGGCATCGTCTCATCGATCGGCAATAATACGCAGGAAGTGCTGAGCTCTCTCCGCGAGGCGAAATCCGGCATCGTCAGAGCCGAAAAATACGCGGAGCTCGGCTTCCGCAGCCAAGTGCATGGCGCTCCGACCCTTGATCCCGACCCGATGATCGACCGCCGGGCGCTGCGTTTCCTCGCCCGCGGCGGCGCCTGGAACCATGTCGCCATGGATCAGGCGATCGCCGATTCGGGGCTCGCCCCGGATGAGGTTTCGAATGTGCGAACCGGCATCATCATGGGGTCCGGCGGCGCCTCCCTGAAGACCATCGTCGAGGGCGCCGACATCGCGCGGAGCAAAGGCCCGAAGAAAGTCGGCCCTTTCGCCGTGCCGAAAGCGATGTCCTCCACAACCTCCGCGACGCTCGCCACCTGGTTCAAGATCAAGGGCGTCAATTATACGATCTCTTCGGCTTGCGCGACCTCCAATCATTGCATCGGCAACGCCTATGAGATGATCCAGTATGGCAAGCAGGACGTCATGTTCGCCGGCGGCAGCGAGGAGCTCGACTGGACCCTCTCGGTCTTCTTCGACGCCATGGGCGCCATGTCCTCGGCCTATAACGACCGGCCTCAGGCCGCCTCCCGCGCCTACGACAAGAATCGCGATGGCTTCGTCATCGCCGGCGGCGCGGGCGTGCTGGTGCTCGAGGAGTATGAGCGCGCGAAGGCCCGCGGCGCGAAGATTTACGCCGAGATCGCCGGTTATGGCCTCAGCTCCGATGGCTACGACATGGTCGCGCCCTCCGGCGAAGGCGCCGTGCGCTGCATGAAAATGGCGCTCGAAAACGTCAAGGCGCCGATCGACTACGTCAATCCGCACGCCACCTCGACCGGCATCGGCGACCTCAAGGAGATCGAGGCGATCCGGGAGGTGTTCGGCGCCGGCGCCGCCTCGCCGCCGATCTCGGCGACAAAGTCGCTGACAGGCCATTCGCTCGGCGCGACCGGCGCGCAGGAGGCGATCTATTCGCTGCTCATGATGCAGAGCGGCTTCATCTGCGAAAGCGCCAATATCGACGAACTCGATCCCGCCTTCGCTGACATGGATATCGTGCGCAAGCGCCGCGACAATGTGACTCTGCGGGCGGTTCTGTCGAATTCCTTTGGCTTCGGCGGCACCAACGCCAGCATCGTCCTGAAACATGTCGACGCCTGAACCCGGGCTTGCTCAAGGCTCCCTGATGGCCGGCAAGCGCGGCCTCATCATGGGGGTCGCCAACGATCACTCGATCGCCTATGGCATCGCCCGCGCGCTGCGTGAACAGGGCGCCGGCCTCGCCTTCACCTATCAGGGGGAGGCGCTCGGCAAGCGGGTGAAGCCGCTGGCGGCGAAGCTCGGCTCCAATCTGGTGCTGCCCTGCGATGTCGAGGACCTCGCGTCGCTCGACGCGGCCTTCGCGGCGATCAAAGAAGTTTGGGGGCGCCTCGATTTTCTCGCCCATTGCATCGCTTTTTCCGAGAAGTCGGAACTTAAAGGCCGCTACGCGGATACGACGCGGGCTAATTTTACCCGCACCATGCTGGTTTCGGCCTTTTCCTTCACCGAGGCCGCCGCCCGCGCGGCGCCGCTGATGGCGGACGGCGGCGCCATGGTCACGCTGACCTTCGGCGGCTCGACGCGGGTCATGCCCAATTACAATGTGATGGGCGTCGCCAAGGCGGCGCTTGAGGCGAGCGTGCGCTATCTCGCCGCCGATTTCGGGCCGCAGGCCATTCGCGTCAATGCGATCTCGGCCGGGCCGGTGCGCACGCTGGCCGGCGCCGGGATCACGGACGCGCGCTTCATGTTCAATTTCCAGAAGACTCATGCGCCGCTGCGCCGCACCGTCACCATCACGGACGTCGGCGGCGCCGCGCTCTATCTCCTGTCCGACCTTTCAAGCGGGGTGACGGGGGAGATTCACTATGTCGACGCCGGCTACAACATCATTTCGATGCCCCATCCGGACGACATGAGGGCGGGCGAGGCAAGGCCCGCCGAGGACGCCTCGTGAGGGGCGGGGCGAGGATGCGACGCCGCACGGATGCTTGTAAGCCGAGGGGCGCCATGCTATCTGCGCCGCTGGCTCGGGCGCATGCGCTGCGGTCCTGGGAGAGGTGGCAGAGTGGTCGAATGCACCGCACTCGAAATGCGGCATAGGCGCAAGCCTATCGGGGGTTCGAATCCCTCCCTCTCCGCCAATTCGGAACAAAGCTGGGCGCGGCGGCCGTAGCCGGTTTTACGCCGCGGGCGGCGGCCTGTGCACGCAGGAAATTGCTCCGCGACCGCATGATCCTGACCTCACCCTCGGCGACCTCGACTCGCTGGGCGAGCGCGCGGAGATGGTTGCTGCGGATAGCCGCCATCCGGCCCGCGTAGCCGCTGGTGAGCGGCGTCCGCGAAGGCGCGGAGCTTGGTGGCGGGCGTGATCTCGGCGCCGACAGCCTCCAAGTCCATGGCGGCGCGTTCGGGGTCCACCTGGGCCTGCGCCTTCAGAACCCGCAGTTCGGCGATGCATTCCTTGAGCGATTCGTCGTCGATGTCGGCGACGCCGCTCTCGATGGCGTCATAGAGCCGTTTCAGCCGGGTGTCGCCTCGGCCGCCTTCTTGCGGAGTTCGGTCGTGCGGGTGGTCCGCCGCTCGGTGCGCTCCTGGCGGCGATCCAGGACAACGCTCAAGACCTCCTCCCGCGTTCGGGGGCGAGTAGCCCGATGCTGAACATCGATGATCTTTTCAAAGGCCGCCATTTCGACCGGGAGATCATCATCCTCTGCGTCCGCTGGCGTCTTCGGTTCAAGCTCGGCTTTCGAGACCTCGTAGAGATGATGGCCGAGGGGGGCGTTTTGCTCGCCCATACGCAATCATGCGCTGGAAACGCTATGTTCCTGTCTCGCGGCATGAACCGACTTACGCTTTCGACGCTTCGTTGCGTTGATTCCAAAAGTTTGCACCAAAACCTTCTTTTGCAAGTCGCGGATCAGATGGGTGAGTGATGGCTCGTCGAGATCATGCAGCACGTCTCTCAATTTTTCGTCGCCAGGCCACCCCCCGAGCGAATCCGGCTCCATAGGTCTGGCGCAATGTGGATATGAGCGTATTGCCGGTTTCCTTGGTTTGATGTGAGAGCGCGCGGTCGTAATTTGGGGCGAAATTTATTTCAGAGCAAAGCGTGTCGCAAAATGAACTCAATATAGAGTTTGTGTAAACTTAGCATGAACTTAGTATAAAATTAGTATTAACTTGACATTTTTTGCATTGCGCTATAATATTTATAATCAGTCGCCTCAAGCTAAAGGGGCTTGGTTCATTCTTGTTCTCGATATGGGAGGCTTAGATGGCTGATAACTCGGCAGAGTTTCAAGAGTTTGGTAAAACGCAAATCGAGGCTGCGACCGCATCGTCGTCTGCCTTTATCCAAAACTTCAAGGCCGTTGCCGAAGAAGCGGCAGCTTATTCGGCGCAATCAATAGAGAAGGTCTCTACCTTAATCGAAGATCTGCGCAGCGCCAAGTCCTTCGAGAGCGCTTTGCATATCCAGTCCGAATATACCAAGACATTTTTCACAGACTTCTTCGCGTATTTGACGAAAATCGGCGAACTCTATTCCAACCTCTCCAAAGAGGCTCTCAAGCCGATCGAAGCGGTCGTCGCCAAGGTTCAAAGCGGCAAGGACGAGCAACTCGGACCGGTCGTCGCTGAGGCTCAAATCGGCAAGGACACGGAACTCGAACCGGTCGTCCACTGAGGTTTAAAGCGGCGCGGACAAGGAATATGCTGCGTCGTGCTGCGCATGCGTGGGGTCTCTCTCCGCGGAGATCCCGCCACGCTATTATCGAAAGCTCGATTGCCGCGGGTGTTATGCCAATACTCTGAGAGTCGTCGGATCGCTCGGATAGCGCAGCTTGTCACGATTGTATTTCGGCCGATTTTCAGACTTCCACGATTTTCAGACTTCCACATGGGGGCGCCTCCTCGGATCCCGCAGCCTCCGATGTTCCCGGTAGGCCAGTCGCCAACAGCATGTCGCAAACGGCCGAGTTATCTACTCGCCCGATAATGCGGCCCAATGTCCGCTTCGTTTCAATCGCCGTCATCAAGGCGGCGAGCAGAATTTCCGCTGTGGTCGAAAGCGGCCGTTCATAAGAGGGGCGCTGATCTCGACGGCTGCGTCGCCGGGGTCCATTCGGCGGCATCGAGCAAAGCGAGCTGGCGCTGGGCGAGGAACCCATTTGACCAATCGGTGCTTTGCTCTAATCGATAGAATCGACAGACAGCTGCGCCGAAAGACCCCAGTGTCGTCCATCTACCTCCAATCGCTGGCTGCGGCGCCCTGATCGGCCTTCCCCAGGCCTTCGTCTTCACGGCGGCGACGGCGGCGGGCGTACTGCTGCATGATTATGGGCGCTGTTGCGGAAAGGCCGCCGCGCCGGCGGCGCCGGCTCCCGAATGGGCCGATGCGTAAGGCGCCGCTCGCCTGCCGTTCTCAAAGAAGCGTGATCATAAAAAAGCTGCGGATTTTGGCGATATGATCCTGCGTCGAGACAGGCAGATGAAAAGCGCATGATTGTTTTGAGCCTTGAATAACCGCGCGCCAGCCCCGGACAATCTCTTCGATCTCTCTGGAGTCTATCCTGGCGCGGAGCAGTCTTTGACGCTCGTCGATGCTGAAGGCGTGAAGATCGAGCGCATCGTCTCCAGCGGGCAGGCGAGCCCGCCGGGGTTCTGGTACGATCAGGATTTCGCCGAATGGGTGCTCGTTCTTGCCGGATCGGCGGCGCTGCGCCTCGATGGCGAAGCCGCCGACAGGGTTTTGCGGCCGGGCGATCATCTCTTCATTGCGGCGCACCGGAAGCATCGGGTGGAGTGGACCGATGCGGGCGCCGCGACCATCTGGCTCGCCGTGCATCTACGTTGATGAACCATCCGAGCGAGACGGCGCCTCGCTGGCGTTCGCCCCTCGTGCTGCGCATCGCGCTGCGGGGTCTGCGCGGCGGTCTTGGCGGTTTCGGGGTCTTCCTCGCGTGCATCGCGGTCGGCGTCGCCGCCATCGGGGGCGTCGGCTCGGTTTCGCTCTCGCTCAAGGACGGGCTCGCGCGGGAGGGGCGCGCCATCCTCGGCGGCGATCTCGCCTTCGATCTCGCCCAGCGCGAGGCGAACGGAGACGAGCGCGCTTTTTTCGCCGCGCAGGGGCGCGTCTCCGCCATCACGCTGATGCGCGCCATGGCGCGCCGCGACGGCGGCGTGGCGGCCGGAGAGGCGGCCCGAGAGGCGGCCCGAGAGGCGGCCATGGTGGAAATCAAGGCGGTCGACGCCCCCTATCCGCTCGCCGGCGCGGTGGGTCTCGATCCGGCCGAGCCGCTCGCCGATGCGCTGGCCGAACAGGGCGGCGCCTATGGCGTCGCGGTCGATCCGGCCTTTTTGCCGCGGCTTGGCCTTTCCATGGGCGATGTGTTTTCGATCGGCGAGGGACGCTATCGCATCAACGCGCTCTTGACCCATGAGCCGGATCAGCTCGCGGGCGGCGTCGGCTTCGGGCCGCGCGTCCTGATAAGCGCCGCGGCGCTGCGCGGAACGAACCTTCTCCGGCCGGGCGCGCTTACGCATTGGCTCTATCGCGTGACGATTGGCGCAGGCCCAGCGCCGGCGAGCAACGCGGCGCTTGAAGAAGTCGCCGCGCACGCGCGAAAAATGTTCCCGGACGCCGGATGGGAGATGCGCACGCGCAACAATGTCTCGCCGCAGTTCTCGAAAAATCTCGACCGCTTCACGCAGTTTCTGACTCTCGTCGGCCTGACCTCGCTGATCATCGGCGGCGTCGGCGTCGCCAATGCGATCCGCGCCTATGTCGAGCGCGAACGGGCGACGATCGCGACGCTTAAATCGCTCGGCGCCGGCGGCGCCACGGCGTTCGCGATCCTGTTGACGCAAGTCATGCTGATCGCCTGTCTTGGCATCGCGCTTGGGGCGGTTCCCGGGGCCGCTCTGCCGTACGTCGGGGCGTTCGCCTTCGGCGCGCTGCTGCCGTTCCCGCTGCTTCCCTCGATCCACGCGAGCGCGATCGGCGCGGCCGCGCTTTACGGCTTCCTGACCGCGCTCGCCTTTTCGATCGCGCCGCTAGGGCGCGCCCATGACATTCCCGCACAGGCGATCTTCCGCGCGGGCGTCGAGCCGCTGAGGGCATGGCCGCGTCCGCGCTATATCGCGATGGCGCTGGCGGCGGGGCTTGCGCTTGTCGCGGCGGCGATGGCGCTTTCGGGCGATCCAAGGCTCGCCCTCGTCTATCTTGGCGGGACCATCGCCGCCTTCGTCCTGTTGCGCCTTGTCGCCTTCCTGATCATGACGCTGGCGCGGCGTCTGCCGCGTCCGGGTCCCGTCGCCTTGCGCCTCGCGATCGGCAATATCCACCGGCCGGGGGCCTTGACCCCTTCCGTCGTGCTTTCGCTTGGCCTTGGGCTTGCGCTCCTCGTCGCGCTTGCGCTGATCGACGGCAATATTCGCGGCGAACTGAAGCCGGGCGGGGAGGGCGCGGCGCCGAGCTTCTTCTTTCTCGACGTGCCGTCCGCGAAAGCCGATGCGTTTACGAAATTCATCAAGGCGCGTGCGCCGGACGGAGAACTCGATCTCGTTCCGATGCTGCGCGGGCGCATCGTCAGGCTGAACGGCGTTTCGACCGAGTCCGCCCGCCCAAAGGAGAGCGCCGCTTGGGTGCTGCGGGGCGATCGCGGCGTCACCTTCGCCGACGCTCTGCCGGAGGGCTCGACGCTGGTCAAGGGGCAATGGTGGCCGAAGGATTATTCCGGTCCGCCGCTGATTTCGCTGGAGAGCGAAATCGCCGAGGGGCTCGGCCTCGATGTCGGCGACGAGATTGGCGTCAATGTGCTCGGCCGCGCCATTACCGGCAAGATCGCCAATATTCGCAAAGTGAACTGGCGCAAGCTCGGCATTAATTTCGTGCTGGTGTTTTCGCCGAACAGCTTTGCAGGGGCGCCCTATAACGATCTCGCCACCTTGACCTTGCCGGCGGGCGGCGATGCGCGCGAAATGAGCCTCCTGCGCGAGACGGCGGCGGCGTTTCCGGCGATCGCGGCGCTGCGCGTCAAGGATGCGCTGGAGGCGGCGAGCGCCCTCGTGGCGAAGCTCGCCCTCGCCATAAGGGGTGCGTCGAGCGTCGCGCTCGTCGCCTCGATCCTGGTGCTCGGCGGGGCCGTGGCGGCGAGCCTTGAGGCGCGGATCCGTGACGCGGTCGTTTTGAAGACGCTCGGCGCGACGCGCCCGCGGCTCCTCGCGGCTGCGCTCTATGAATACGGCCTGATCGGCCTTTGCGCCGCCGTCTTCGGCGTCGCGGCGGGCGGCGCGGCGGCCTATGGCGTCACGCGTAAATTGATGGACATTGACTTCACCTTTCTCTGGCCGCAGGCGCTCGCCGCGGCCCTGCTGGCGCTTGTCGTCACCCTTTTTCTCGGGTTGATCGGCGCCTGGCGCATTCTCGGCCGCAAGCCCGCGCGATATCTGCGCGACCTTTGATCGGCGCGACCTTCGACGCGGCGGGACTTGAAGCGAACAACCTTAAGTATAGTTCATGATGCGCGCCCTTGTGGGCGGCGGGCGTCTGGGCCATATTAGCGCCGACGCTTAGCCTTTACGACGGCGGCGACCGGAGGCGGTGGAGCCTCCTAAACATTAGAGGGATTCATGTCCGACTTCGACCGCAACGCAAGCGCCCGCTGGGGCCAAGGCGTCGCACGGGCCGGTCGCGCCGAGATCGACCAGGGCCTGCGCTCCTATATGCTGGGCGTCTACAATAACATGGTGGTGGGCCTCGCCCTGACAGGCCTTGTCGCGCTCGGCGTGCATATGCTCGCGGTCACGACGGACCCGTCGCAGGCGGCCGCCCAGATGGGCCGCATTTCGCTGACGGAATTCGGCCGCACGCTGTATGGCACCCCGCTCCGCTACGTCGTGATGCTGGCGCCGCTCGCCTTCGTCTTCTTCTTTTCGTTCCGCATCAACCAGATGTCGGCGTCCTCCGCGCGCGGACTGTTCTTCGCCTTCGCGGCGGTGATGGGCCTGTCGCTGTCGTCGATCCTGCTGATTTACACCGGCTCCTCGGTCGCCCGCGCCTTCTTTATCACGTCGGCGACTTTCGGCGGCCTTAGCCTCTACGGCTACACGACGAAGCGCGATCTCTCGGCGATGGGCTCGTTCCTCATCATGGGCGTGATCGGCCTCGTCATCGCGAGCGTCGTCAATCTGTTCGTCCAGAGCACGGCGTTCCAGTTCGGCCTCTCCATCCTCACCGTCCTGATCTTCTCCGGCCTCACCGCTTGGGACACGCAAGCCATCAAGGAAATGTATTACGAGAGCGATGGCTATGAGGTGGCGACCAAGAAATCCGTCAACGGCGCGTTGATGCTCTATCTCGATTTCATCAATATCTTCCAGTCGCTTCTCTTCCTCGGCGGCGACAGGAATTAAGTTCTACCTCTGATCTGCTTCAAAAGGCTCCGCGCAGGCGGGGCCTTTTTGTTTTGGCCTTGACGGATCCCCCGCTTACGGACCCGAGCCGCGGCGGGCCCAGGTCGCGACGAAAAGGGTGAGGCCGAGAATCACCGCCATCTGCACCCAAAGGAAGACGAAGGCGTCGGCCCTGACGCCGAGCGGCGGCGCGCCCGGCAGGACGTTGCGCAGCGCGGGCACGGCGAAAACCATCGCCCCGAGGGCGCTGACCAAGGTCGCTTCGACCCTGCGCACGCCGAGGAAGGCGAGACCCCCGATCGCCAGCGCGCTCGCTGCGATCAGGATCATCGCGGCGAAAAGGACGAAAGCGAAAAAGACGTGCGCGGAAGGACGTTGCGCCAGCACGGTCAGCGATAATCCGCCATTTTCGCTGCCGGCGGGATCGCCTTTCGTCATCGCGACCTCCCAGCCGGCGATCTCCTCCCACGTCGTCAGGCGCACAGGAACGGCTGCCCCGCCGGCCGCCTGCTTGCCTTCGACGGCCCGGATCCGCAACGACCCGACGTAGCGGTCGACCGGATAGTCTTCGAGCGCGCCTCTGACATAGAGCGGCAGCGTCTTGGAGACGCCCGCCTGCCCGGCCCGCAGTTCGACGTCCTGCACGTCGATTCCGTCGCTGACCTCGACCACCATGTCCGTCGCCGGCGCGCCGGGATGGCGCAGGCCCCCCGGTTCGCTTTTCGCCCCGAAATCCAGTCGGACCAGGAGCGCTTGCTTGACCGGATCGACGCTGAGCACCTCGAGATAAATGTCGAGGGGCGGTTTTGCCCCGCTCAAGGGCGCCTCGAACACGTTCTCGATGGCCGGAGATCGATGGTGGAAATCAGAGAACAGGATCGCATAGCCCGTGACCAGCGCCGATACGGCCAGCAAAAGACCGAAGAGACGCCGGCGGCGCACGCGCGTGGTCGCGGCTTCTTCCGGCGCGGCGGCGCCCTGAGAGGAGGGGGCGCCCAATCGGTCTACTCCGAAACCAGCCTCAGCCGTTTGTCGAGAACCGCGATGACGCGGCGCAGTTCGGCCCCGCGCTTCAGCACCACCCCGCTGGCGGCGATGACGGCGTAAAGACCTTGCTTTCGCGCCTGCCTGGGATTTTTCTCAATTTCGTACAGAGGGCATTCCGAGGCGCGGCGATAGATCGAGAAGACGGCTTTTTGCGGCGTGAAATCAAGGGCGTAGTCGCGCCATTCGCCCGCGGCGACCTTGCGGCCGTAAAGATTGAGGATTTCACGTAGTTCAAGACGATCGAAGCTGACGATCGCCTCTTGCGGGGCGGGAGCCCGGATGGCGGGCGCTCTGGAGGCGAACAGCCTCACGCGATCGGTCATGAATCGATGGCGGCGATCTTCGGCGGACTCCAGATCAGTCATGCGTTTGCCGCTCTTATCCTTTGACGCATCCATCATCGCGCGCCGATCCGTCCGGGGCAAGGCCCGCTTGACATTTTTACGACGCGGAAGCTTGGCGGCCCATGCGCGATTTTGCGCGCCCGCCGCCCTTGCTGAGCGGGCGCAAAGACAATATCTCGGGTCAGGATGCTGTGCATCTCGGGTCAAGGTACGGTGCGCCGGGCGCCGCCGCCCTCGATCTGATCTCTCGCAGATATCTCGCGGGCCGGACCAGTCGCGGATTTGGCCGGAAATCGGCTGGGGGGCTCTGGATGAAAATCCGCTCCAGCGAAAATTCATTTGAGGAAAGAGTCGTTCGTCATGTCAGAAGCCGCCGGTCAATCTCAAGCTTTTCAGGCAGATGTCGCGAGGCTGCTCCATCTCATGGTGCATTCGGTCTATTCAGACCGCGATATTTTTCTGCGCGAACTTTTGTCCAACGCCGCCGACGCCTGCGAGAAGCTGCGCTACGAGGCGCTGGCCGAGCCGTCTCTCGCGACGGCGCCCTTCAAGGTAACGATCAGCCTCGACAAGGATGCGGCAACGCTCGCCGTAGAGGATAATGGCGTCGGCATGACCCGCGAGGAGCTTTCCGATTCGCTCGGCACGATCGCGCGCTCCGGAACCCGCGCGTTTCTCGACCGGATCGGCGCGAAGCCCGCGGGCGACGACGACGCGCAGGATCTAGCGGAGCAAGACGCGGTGGCGGAGATCGAGCGCGCCGCCGGCCCCCATGTCGATCTCATCGGCCAGTTCGGCATCGGCTTTTATTCCGCTTTCATGGTGGCCGACCGCGTCGAGGCGATTTCGCGGCGCGCCGGCTCCAGCGAAGCCTTCGTCTGGAGCTCCGACGGCAAGGGCGCGTTCACGATCGCGCCGGTCGAGCCGGATCGCGCGCCGACGCATGGGACGCGCATCGTCCTTCATCTGAACGAGGCCTCGAAGGATTATCTCGATCCCGTCAAGATCGAGCGGATCGTGCGCGAACATTCGAGCGCGCTCGCCGTTCCGATCGAACTGATCGAGAAGCCAGGCGACGAACCGCGCCGGCTCAGCGACGGCCAGGCGCTCTGGACGAAGCCAAAAAGCGCGATCACGCCCGAGGAATACGCCGATTTCTACCACACGCTCGCCGGCCAGTTCGACGAACCGGCGCTCACCATCCACTGGCGCGCGGAAGGGCGCCACGAATATTCGGCGCTGGCTTTCGTCCCGTCCTCGCGCCCGCTCGATCTGTTCAACCCCGAGCGCCATGGCCGCGCGAAGCTCTATGTCCGGCATGTTCTGATCACCGACGACGCCGATATTCTCCCGCGGTGGCTGCGTTTCGTGCGCCTCGTCGTCGATTCGGCCGATCTGCCGCTGAACGTCTCGCGCGAAATGATTCAGGAGAGCCCCGTTTTCGGCGCCATCAAGAAAGGGGTCGCCAATCGCATCCTGCAGGAGCTGACGAAGCTCGCGGAAGCCGATCCGGCGAAATTCGGCGAGGTCTGGCGCCATTTCGGGGTCGTGCTGAAGGAGGGGCTCTATGAAGAGCCGGAAAAGCGCGACGCGCTGTTCGCCTTGGCGCGCTTTGCGAGCTCCGCGCACCCGGACGGGGGCCGGACGCTCAAGGATTACGTCGCCGGGCTGCGCCCGAACCAGACCGCGATCTATTATCTCCTCGGCGACGATCTGAAACGGCTGGCGGCGAGCCCTCAGCTCGAAGGACTTTCCGCGCGCGGCGTCGAGGTGCTGCTTCTCCCGGATCCGATCGATGCCTTCTGGGTCTCGTCCGCCGTCGGGTTCGACGGCAAGCCGTTCAAGTCGGTGACGCAGGGGGCGGCCGATATCGCGTCGATCCCGCTTCTCGACGCGAGCGCCGAAAGCCCGGCCGACGCGCAGCAGCCGGCGGCGCTCTCCGCCCTGTTCGCGCTCATGAAACAGACGCTTGAGGGGGCGGTCGACGATGTGCGCGCCTCCGACAGGCTGGCGCAGAGCCCCGCCTGCCTCATCGCGCCGGACCGCGGCCCGGATCGCCGGCTGGAGCAGTTGCTGGCTGAATACGGCCAACTCGGCGCGACGACGAAGCCGATCCTCGAGGTCAATCCCAAACATGCGCTGATCCAGGCGCTGTCGAAACTCGTCGGCTCGCCGGACAAGCAGAAAATCGAAGACATCACCTGGCTCATTTTCGATGAGGCGCGCGTGATGGAAGGCGAAAAGCCGGCGAACGCCTCCGATTTCGCGACCCGCCTGACGCGGGTTCTGATGGGGGTCGCCGCGCCGCCGGCGGCGTGAGCGGCGCTTGGGGCAAGAGCGGGCGGCTGAGTTGCGAGCGGCTGAATTGGTGGATGCTTCATCGCCCGTCTTCGACGCTTCGATGCCGCGCGAGGCGGCGCGGCGCGCGCTCTCCCGCGCCTTCGCCGAGCGGGGCATCCCTTCCGCCGAACTCGATGCGCGCGTGCTTGTCTGCGCTGCGCTGGGCGTCGATCACGCCGCGCTGGTGCGCGATCCCGATGCGCCGCTTGGCGCCGGCGCCGCTGTTCTCGCGCAATTTGCGGCGCGCCGCTTCGGTTGCGAGCCGGTTTCGCGAATCGTCGGCTACCGCGAATTCTGGGGCCTGCGCTTCGAACTTGGCCCGCAGACGCTCGATCCCCGCGCGGATACGGAAACTTTGATCGAAGCGGTGCTGGCGCATGTGGGCGCCGATGCCGGCCGGCCCTGGCGGCTGCTCGATCTCGGCGTCGGCTCCGGCGCCATCCTCGGCGCGCTGCTTCAGAGCCTGCCGAATGCGTTCGGCGTCGGCGTCGACATTTCGGCCGCCGCCTGCGCGATCGCGCGGAACAATCTCGCGGCGAACGGCTTCGAGAAACGTAGTTGCATCGTCTGCGCCAACTGGACGGCGGCGATTGCGGGCGCGTTCGACATCATCGTCTCCAACCCGCCCTACATCCGCGCCGGCGATCTCGGCGGCCTCGCCGCTGAGGTGCGCCTCTACGATCCGCGGCTCGCGCTCGAAGGCGGCGTTGACGGCCTCGACGCCTATCGGGCCATCATTCCGGCGGCGGCTGGCCTGCTGGCGCAAGGCGGCTTGCTCGCGCTCGAAGTCGGCCTCGGTCAGGGCCGTGACGTCGCAGCGCTTTTGCGCGGGGCGTCTTGTGGCGGGGCGTTTTTTGGAGAACCAAACTTCCGGCTTGACCTCAACGGTCGTCAACGTATTATTTTCGCGCATCGGGCCTGAGTTCGCCGTTGCGCCTCGACCACACCCGGCGGCCTATTGGAGATATTTTCGAAAAACCCTTGGCGTTTCAGACGAAAGCGGCTAGTTTCCAGAAACAAGGATGGCTCTATCGCTCCTGCAAAGCTTCGATCGGCGCTGAGGTTTTTTGGTCTCGCCTGATCTGAGGCATGCGAACGCGGCGAGGCCGCTTCCGTTATCGCTGCGACGCTCGGCGAAAACCGAGAATCCGTCCCAAAGCTCCAAGACCCTGTCGATTGAGGGTCAAGGATTGATGCCACGGAAGCTCCGTGCGCATCATCACTGGCTGGAGAGCCCAACTATCGCTCGCGCCTTCGTTCTTTAGAAAGAAAAATGGTCCCGCAAGGACCGTTAACGGCTCGCCGATAGGCGATGCCCGGGAGTCGCGGTTACGCCACTCAAGGATCATCGATGAGACCTGGACAGAACAAACAACGTATGCGCGGCCGCCCGAACAGTAGTCGCAAGGGGCCGAACCCTCTGACGCGCTCGTATGAGTCGAGTGGTCCCGACGTGAAGATTCGCGGCACCGCCCATCACATCGGCGAGAAATATCTGCAACTCGCCCGCGACGCGCAATCGGCGGGCGACCCGGTCACGGCCGAGAGTTACCTGCAGCACGCCGAACATTATTTCCGTCTCATCGCGATGGCCCAGCAGGCCCAGCAACAGAGCGCAGCCGGCTATCAGCGCCAACCCGGAGACGCCGCCGTCGAAGAGATCGACGACGGCGACGACTTCACCGGCATTCCGGACCGCTTCGCCTCGCCCGTGGAGCGTTTCGCCGCGCCGCCGCAGGCCTACGCGCCGCAGCCTTCGAGCAATCAGCAGCCGGGGCAGGATCGCGGCTTTTATGGCGCCGGCGGCGGCGCCGAAAAACAGGGTTTCGAGCGGCCCGAGCGCGGCCCGCGCCAGGATCGGACGTTTCAGGACAGGCCCTATCAGGACCGCAATGGGCAGGACCGGGCCAATCAGGAGCGCAGCAATCAGGAGCGCTATGGGCAGGAGCGCAATAGTCAGGAGCGCTATGCGCCGGCCAGAGACCAGGGTCCAAGGGATCAGGGTCCGAGGGATCAAGGCCCGAGGGATCAAGGCCGCAATGGGCGCGGGCAGCGGGATTTCCGCGCCGAGTCTTCGCGCGATCAACGCGTCGAGGCGCAAGGGCCGGAAGATGTCGCGCCCAAAGGCCTCCCGGCTTTTATAACAGCCCCTGTCCGGACGACCTCCGAGCCGATCGGCGAGCCGCTGGAGCCGGACGCCGCGGTCGAGGCGTTCGTCGCGATCAATGACGACAGGTCCGAAGCCGAACGCGAGCCGAGCGGCTTTCACCTGCGGCCGCGGCGGCGCCGTCGCAGCAAGGCGGAAATGGCGATCGATCAGGCCGCGGCGCATGATGGTTCGAGCGATGCCGAATCCAGCGCCGAGGATCCCGTCGGCGACTAGATTGCGATGATTTTGGATTGAATCAATCCAAATTCATAAACGTGATCGATTCCAAAAGGTTAGGCCGAGATGCCAGAGGAAAGCGGTTTCCGCTTTCCTCATCCCCAGTAAGAGCGTTGGACCGGAAAGCGAGAGCTGTTTCTGGAAAATCCGAATGCTCAAACAAAGAAAATAGAGCGGCGGCTTCGATTCCGTCGGCGCGTCCGCCGCTTGAGCGAAGAGCGGAGTTTTTGATTGGCGTCGTTCTCATGGCGCGGTCGGCGCGTTATGGTGTTTTCGATTCCACGCGCGGAACGCGAACGGGGGGAGCCATGATCGTCAAAGCCCTGATCGCCTAGGGGTTTTCGCTTGCGGCGATGTCGTTTGAGGCGCAGGCGTTTCCGGTTGCGCCAGCGCTGCCGCCGTCCTCGGATATGATCCTCGTTCGGGGCGGCTGCGGATTTGGCTGGCGTCGCGGCCCGTGGGGCGGCTGCCGTCCGGACGGCGTTTACAGGCCGGGCCCGCGGTGCTGGCGGCGACCGACTCCCTGGGGACCCCGCCGCGTCTGCGCGTGGTGAACGCGGCGGCCCGCCTTGTTGCCGGGCTTTAGCCGAAAACATGCGGAGCGGCGGCGCACAAGCCTTCCGCCCGCGCTTTTTCTTCCTACATTTGACTTAATCGGCCTTGGACGAAGGCGAATTGAGTTAATCCGCAAAAGGCCGCCGGGGCTGTCTTGCGGGGGAGATATCAGCCATGAATTTTGAAAAATACACCGACAGGGCGCGCGGGTTCGTGCAGAGTGCGCAATCGCTCGCCATGCGCGAGGGGCATCAGCAGTTCACGCCCGAACATCTCCTGAAAGTCCTGCTCGACGACGAGCAGGGTCTTGCCGCCGGCCTGATCGACAAGGCGGGGGGACGCGCGCGCGACGCTCTCGTCGCAACCGACCTGGCGCTGGCGAAACTGCCGAAAGTCGAAGGCTCCGGCGCGGGCCAGGTCCATGTCACGCCGCCCTTGGCGCGCCTCTTCGACAACGCCGAGAAAATCGCCGAGAAGGCGGGCGATTCCTATGTGACGGTCGAGCGCCTGCTGCTTGCGCTCGCCATGGAGAAGAATTCGGAAGCCGGAAAGATCCTCGAAAAAGCCGGCCTCACCCCGCAAAACCTCAACAAGGCCATCGAGGAGTTGCGCAAGGGGCGCACCGCCGACAATGCGACGGCGGAGAACGCCTACGACGCGCTAAAGAAATATACCCGCGATCTGACCGAGGCCGCCCGCACCGGCAAGCTCGATCCCGTGATCGGCCGCGACGAGGAGATCCGCCGCACGATCCGGATCCTTTCGAGAAAGACCAAGAACAATCCCGTCCTGATCGGCGAGCCGGGCGTCGGAAAGACGGC
>JBKQMI010000119.1:0-13026 GCA_052146775.1 Methylocella sp.
CTCGTCGTGATCGAGGAAAATGCCGTCCCCCTTGTTCTCGGCCGGATCGCCGCCGGTGACGACATTGATGAGGAGCCGCCCGTCCAGAATCCGGTCAAGGGTCGCGGTCATCCGGGCGGCGACCGCGGGCGATTGCAGGCCGGGGCGCGCCGCGACAAGGAAGCGCAGGCGCCGGGTCTGGAGCGCGAGCGCGGCGGCGACGATCCAGGAGTCTTCGCAGGAGCGTCCGGTCGGCGGCAGCACGCCGAAATAGCCAAGCTCATCCGCCGCCTGCGCGATCTGGGCGAGATAGCGCGGGGAGACCTCGCGCGCGCCAAGCGACGTGCCGAGATAGCGGCCATCGCCATGGGTCGGCAGGAACCACAGGACATTCGCGGTTTTGCCGCGTGGTGCATCCCCGGTCTCGGTCATGGAGGGCTTTCTTCGGTTCGTCGTTTGGAGCGGCTAAGTTCCGGATAGGCCAAGGACAAATAGATCACAAAGTCTATGGTCTGCACCAACTGCCGAGTCAATTGGGACTCGCGCAGGTCCCTTTGGCGAGCCGACAAATCGCAAGAGCGAACTTGCAATCCGGTTTCAAATGAGTTGTATTCCTATTTAGAATATATTTTCTATAGACTGAAGTTAGTTCCGATGAGCGAACCGAAAATTATCGACGCGATCGACAAGCGCATCCTGCGCATCATCCAAAAGGACGCATCCCTCTCGATCAACGAGATCGCGTCCAGGGTCGGCCTGTCGCAGACGCCATGCTGGAAACGGCTGCAGCGGCTCGAGGCCGCCGGCGTGATCAAGCGCCGCATCGCGCTGCTCGATCCGATGAAGCTCGGTCTCGGGATCACCGTCTTCGTGACGATCGAGGTTGGCGATCATTCCGCCGCAGCGCAGAAACGCTTCGCCGCCGAGCTCGTCGCGATGGAGGAGGTCATGGATTTCTATCGCATGGCCGGCGAAGTCGATTATCTCCTGCGCGTCATCGTCCCCGACACTGCGGCTTTCGATGAATTCTACAAGCGCCTGATCGACATCATGCCGCTGAAGAATGTGACCTCGCGTTTCGCGCTTGAAAACATCAAGTCCGAAACGGCCTTTCCGATCGCAGGCTGATGCGGGCGTTGCTTTCCGCTTTGGCCTTCCCGCGCCTGTTCGCGACGAAAAAGGGGGCGAGTTTTTTCGCAGCGAATCGATCGCGGGGGGAAATCGCTCCTTCGGGGGATCGTCATGGATTTGACCGCGCGCCATCTGGCCGTTCTCGCCATCGTTGATCTTGGTCGATTGGCGGCTCGCGCCCATCATCGCGGTCCTCGAACCGCCGACGGAGTTCGCCGCCGAGGCTAAGGGACCTGACAGCGATCCCGATATTCCGCTGCTTCGGCGCGTCGGCCGAATGATCTCAAAGGCCGGTTGCGCTCGCATCCGGACGTCGCGCAACGGCATTACGGCGAACGCTGATCTCCGCTAACCAGCGACGCCGTGTCTGGGAAGCGCGCGCTCAAGCCTTATCGCGCTGCGCCGTTGCGCCGGCCAGTCTCCCTCGGACAGCTTTGCGGACCGGGTCAATATTGACGGATGGCGGAAAAATCGTCCATGTCTTGGTCGAAGGATCAGCCATGAACGAAGCGCGCGCGACGGAACGCTTTCGACCCGAGCCGGGGCAGGCGCCCGCGACGGGTTTGAGCCTGCCGCTGGTCAGCGTCATCGTCATCAATTTCAATTATGGTCGCTTTCTCGACGCGGCCGTCGATTCGATCTTCGCCCAGAGCTATCCCAACGTCGAATGCGTGATCGTCGACAACGCTTCGACCGACGAAAGCCCGAAAGTTCTGCTCGGGATAGAGGCGCGCTATCCGCGGGCGAAAGTCATCCGGCGGGCGGCTAATGATGGGCAGACGCCGGCGGCCCTTGACGGATTGGCCGCCTCGAGCGGCCCTTACGTGATTTTTGTCGACGCCGACGACATGCTGCTTCCGCATGGCGTCGAAACCCATGTTTACGTGCATCTGTCGCTGCGAATTCACGTCGGCTTCACCTCGGGCGACCTGCTTCAGCTCGTCGACAGTCAGGTCGTGCTGGGCTCGGAGGAGGCGTTCAACCGCGTCATTTGCGCGAGTCGCGGCGTCAAGGCCAAGGCGGATAGCGTGCGCCCGTACCGCCATTCAGACGGCGAGGCTTATGATTTTTCCTGGCCGCCCGAAAAGTTCGATCGCACGATACTGGAGCGAATCAGATTCGTCGCCCCAATGAGCAATGAATGGGTGTGGTCGCCGACAACGGGCAACTGCTTTCGCCGCGACGCGCTCGATCTTTTTGCCGACAATCCGGCGCTGCGCGCGCTGCGCACCGGAACGGACCTCTATTTCTGTCTCGGCGTCAACGCCATCACCGGCAGCGTGCTGATCGACGACGCCGTTGGCGTTTACCGCATGCATGGCGGCAATATTTTCTCGAAACGGCCGCAATTGCACAATGTGCTCGCCTATCAGGCGGGCTGCCCGGGCGATAGTAATGCGCAGGCCAAGGCTGTTCTGATCGACCATCTGATCGAGCGAGCCGCTTTCTTCCTGCAGCGCGGCTGGACCGCTTTCGATTACGCGCGGCTGTTGCGCCGGCTTGACTGCTCCGACCCGGATGCCGGGCCCGCCGCGCCGCGCTGGTCGGCGCGCTCGCGCGTCGCAACCGAGCTCGTAAAGCGCTTTCCTTCGGTCGCGTCCGTTCTCGGGCCGCTGATCTCCCGCGGCTTGATGTTCGTCAGCGGCGTCCCCTGGGCGCGCATTCTCGCCGCTAGATCACGATGATTTTGGATTGAACCAATCCAAAATCATGAACATGATCGATTCCAAAGGCTTAGAGCGGGATGCGGCGGAAAAGCGGGTGCTGCTTTTCCTCATCCCACTCTAGGGTTCCGCGAAAAGGCGTCTGAACCGCGGCGGGTGCGCGGCTCCCGAGCGGCCAATTTCGCCGCGCCGGATCATAACCGGATTCTCAAGACTCCTCCGTATCGCTACAGTGGACGAATCGGGTCGCGCTCGGCCTCCAGCGGGATCGTTGCGAAGACTTGCGTATCGTTTTGGAGACTTGCATGGAGCGGCGCTTGCGCGAACCGGGTGGGACAGACTGGAGGCCGCCGTCGCGGCTGCGCCCGAGCATCGGCCCAATGCGTGGTCCAATGCTTGGCCCAACGCTTGGCCTCTTGATTGGCCTCGCCCTGTTCGCGGCGGCGAGCGTCGCTCTCTTCCGGCCCGGACCCGGCGATATCGACGCTATCGTCCCGGCGCAGCAACGCACGGAGGCGACGGGACTTGCGCTGATCGCCGGCCTTATCCTGTTTTCGACGCTGACCGCTCTATTTTATGCCGCGGGGCGCCGGAGATGGCTGCGTCGCGAGAGCGAACTTCACGCGGAGATCGCCGTTCTGCGGGGGCGCCTCGACCGCGCGGAACTCTTCCCTTCGGCCGAGTCGCAGATCGTCGTCGTCTGGGGCGGGGCCGACGAGGAGGCGGACATCGAAGGCGATATCAGCCTGGTGGCGGAGGCGTCCGCCGCCCGTCGCGCGCTCGCCTTTGATTCATGGCTGGCGGCGGACGCGGCGCGAAATCTTGCGGACAGCGTCGCGCGGCTGCGCGCCTACGGCGAAGCCTTCCGCTGCTCGGTCGCGACCCTCGCCGGCCGCGGCCTCGACGTCGAAGGCCGTCCCGTCAATGGCTGCGCCGTCATGCGAATAAGGGATGTGGGCGGCGAACGCCTCGAAGTCGTCCGTCTGCAACAGCTGCAGGCGCGAACCCTCGGCGAGCTACAATCCCTTTGGGCGATGCTCGACGCTGCGCCCAATCCGGCGTGGGTGCGGGACGAGGAGGGGCGACTTATCAAGGTCAACGCAGCCTACGCGCGCGCCGTCGAAGCGAGGGACCGGGCGGACGCCGTCGCGCGCGGCGTCGAGCTACTGGATCGCCAGGTGCGCGACCTCAGCGCGCAGGCGCAAGCGGCGGCCTCGATCTGGCGCGGGCGCGCGCCGGCGATCGTCGTCGGCGAGCGTCGCATCTTCGACATCATCGATGCGAGCGCCGGCGTGGCATCGGTCGGAATGGCCATTGACGTATCCGAAGTCGAGTCGGCGCGCGATGCGCTGGCGCGCGAGATGCAGGCGCATGCGCGCACGCTCGATCAGCTCTCGACCGCGGTCGTCATCTTCGATCGTTCGAAGCGCCTCGTTTTCCATAATGCGGCCTATCGCCAGCTCTGGGGCCTCGACCAGGCCTGGCTCGAGCAAAGGCCGTCCGACTCTGAAATTCTGGACCGGCTGCGGGCGGTGCGGCTGCTCCCCGAGCAGGCCGATTTCCGCGCCTGGCAGGCCAGCCTTTTTTCCGCCTATCAATCGCTGGAGACCGAAGAACAGGCCTGGTATCTGCCCGACGGGCGCACGCTTCGCGTCGTCGTCAATCCCAATCCGCAAGGCGGCGTCACGTACCTGTTCGACGATGTGACCGAGAGATTCCATCTCCAGTCGCAATTCAACGCGGCCATTCGCGTGCAGAGCGAAACCCTCGATACGCTGAAGGAAGGCGTCGCCGTGTTCGGCAGCGACGGACGCCTCAAACTGTTCAACCCCGCTTTCGCCGGGCTTTGGGCGCTGCGGCCAGAACAACTCGACGATCAGCCGCATATCGATCGCGTGGCGAATCTCTGCGCGCCGCTTTTCGCCGCGGACTCCGACTGGGACGAATTGCGCGCCGCGGTCGCCGGCCTGCCGGATCATCGCCTCGGATTTGAGAGCCGCCTCGCCCGGCGCGATGGATCGGTGCTCGACTGCGCCGCCGCCCCGCTGCCGGATGGCGCGACGCTACTCACTTTCATCGACGCAACGGCCGGCGTCAGCGTGGAGCGCGCGCTCACCGAGCGCAATCAGGCTTTGATCGACGCCGAGAAACTGCGCAACGATTTCGTTCACCACGTCTCTTACGAGTTGCGCTCGCCGCTGACGAACATCATCGGCTTCATTCAGTTGCTCGGCGATCCCGCAGTCGGCCCGCTCAACGCCAAGCAACTCGAATATGCGGGCTATGTGACGAAATCCTCGTCCGCGCTTCTCGCCATCATCAATGATATTCTCGATCTCGCCTCGATCGACGCCGATGCGATGGAGTTGTCGCTGGATGATGTCGATATCGCCGAAACGATGCAGGCCGCGGCCGAAGGCGTGCAGGATCGGCTGGCGGAGTCGAACCTCGCCCTCCGCGTCATCGCGATGGACGGCATCGGCGCCTTCGTCGCCGATGGCAAGCGCATCCGGCAAATCCTATTCAATCTCCTCTCCAATGCGATCGGATTCTCCTCGCCCGGACATACGATAGATCTCGCGGCGCTGCGACGCGGCGATGAGCTCGTGTTCAAGGTGAGCGACCAGGGACGCGGCATACCGCCGGACGTCATCGACCATATCTTCGATCGCTTTAAAACGCACACCGCCGGGTCCCGCCATCGGGGCGTCGGGCTTGGCCTTTCGATCGTCCGATCCTTCGTCGAATTGCATGGCGGGCGCATCCTGATCCAGTCGGCGCCCATGGAGGGAACAACCGTGACTTGCATCTTTCCCGCCGCCAGTGCGAAGCTGGAGTCCGGCGTTAGAGCGGGGTGAGGAAAAGCGGAAACCACTTTTCCGCCAGCATCTCGCTCTAAACTCTTGGAATCGATTGCGTTCATGATTTTGGATTGCATGATTTTGGATTGATTCAGTTCAAAGTCGTCGAGATCCAGAGCGTTTTCGAGCGAAGCGGATGCCGGTTCGCGTGAAAAACATGCGATAAAATAAAAATTTAGAGCTGTTTTTTGATTCCACGGGATCAAAAAATGCTCCAGGGGGCGGGAGCGCGAACGCAATGGCGGTTGAGGCTGAGTTGGCGGCCGGAGCCGAGACAATCTGGCTGCGCCGCCTCGACGACGAGGAGGCGACGCGGGAACTCGCGGCGGACATCGCGGAGCTGGTTGGCCCCGGCGATCTCATCACCTTGTCGGGCGGCCTCGGCGCCGGCAAGACGACCTTCGCCCGCGCTTTAATTCGTCTGCTGACCGGCGACGCCGATCTCGAAGTTCCAAGCCCGACGTTCCTCCTCATGCAATCCTATGAGGGCAAAACCGCTCCGATCGTTCATGCCGATTTCTACCGGATCGAAAAGCCGGGCGATCTCATCGAACTCGGCTGGGACGAGGCTGTCGATGGCGCGCTCGCCCTCGTCGAATGGCCCGATCGCGGCAGCGGCCATCTCGCCACCGACCGGCTCGACATCAGCTTCGCCATCGAACCGGACCGCGGCGAAGGCGGCGCTCGTGGCGCATCCCGAACCGCGACCGTCACCGGTTTCGGCGCTTTCGCAAGCCGGCTCGCCCGATCGAAGGCGGTCCAGGAGCTTCTGGAGCGGACGAGCTGGCGGGACGCGAGACGTCATTTCATGCAGGGCGACGCCTCCAGCAGATCATTCGAGCGCCTCGTCAAGGACGATGGCTCCAGCGCCGTCCTGATGATCGCGCCGCAAAAACCCGATGGGCCGCCGATCCGCTTTGGCAAGCCCTATAGCGCGATCGCCCACCTCGCCGAAGGCTTGAGACCTTATGTCGCCATCGATCGCGGCCTGCGGGCCGAGGGTTTTTCCGCGCCGGAAATCTATGCTTTCGATCTTGCGAGCGGAATCATCCTGCTCGAAGATCTTGGCTCCGAGCCGATCACGACTGACGGCGGCGTCGACATTGAGCGATACGCCGTGGCGGCGGCGGCGCTCGCCAAGATGCATGGCGCCGTGCTGCCTGACGTTTTGCCGGTCGATGAGGCCGAGACCTACCGCATTCCCGCCTACGACCTCGACGCGCTTTCGATCGAGGTCGAGCTGCTGCTCGACTGGTATGCGCCGCATCGCGCCCGCGCGCAGCTCTCTTCGGGCGCCAAGGCGACCTTCGTCAGTCACTGGCGCAAACTCCTGACGGAGGGGCTCGCCGCGGAGTCGACATGGACCCTGCGCGACTATCATTCGCCCAATCTCATCTGGATGCCCGAGCGGAAAGGCGTCGCGAAAATCGGCATGGTCGATTTCCAGGACTGCGTGCTGGGTCATCCCGCCTATGACGTCGTCTCGCTGCTGCAGGACGCCCGCGTCGACGTCCCGGACCCCATCGAACTGAAACTCCTCGGCCATTATGCGCGGTTGCGCCGCGAGTCCGACGCAGCATTCGACATGGGCGGCTTCGCGCGCGCCTATGCGATCTTGGGCGCGCAGCGGGCGACCAAGATCCTCGGCATTTTCGCACGCCTCGACGCGAGAGATCAAAAGCCGCACTATCTCGCTCATATGCCCCGCGTCGGAAAATATCTGGTCAAGAACCTGAACCATCCGGTTCTGGCGGAGATCAAGATCTGGTATGAGACCAACCTGCCGCAGATCTTCGAGACCGCGTGAGCGGGATGAGGAAAAGCGGTTCCTCTTTTCCGCCCGCATCCCGCTCTAATCTATTGGAATCGATCGCGATGATTTTGGAATGATTCAATCCAAAGTCATCGTGATCTAAGCGGACCGCAACAGGACCCCTATGTCCGTCTTCGCGCCGACCAAAGCGATGGTCTTCGCCGCAGGGCTTGGCTCGCGCATGCGGCCCCTGACTGAAACGGTGCCGAAGCCGCTGATCAAGGTGGCGGGGACGCCGATGATCGACCATATGCTCGACCGCTTCGTGCGCGCCGGGACGCGGACCGCCATCGTCAACGTCCATCATCTCGCCGATCAGATTGAGGCCCATCTTTCGAGCCGTAAAGACATCGAAATTCTGATCTCCGACGAGCGTGACGCGCTGCTCGACCAAGGCGGCGGCATCGCCAAAGCGCTTCCTTTTCTCGGCCCGGAGCCTTTTTTCATCTGCAACACGGACGCTCTCTGGCTCGAGGGACCAAAGCAGAATCTGCTCCGCCTCGCCGAGGTCTGGGATCCGGCGCGAATGGACATTTTGCTGCTCGTCGCCGCGACGACGGCGAGCGTCGGCGTCGATTGGCCCGGCGACTTCCTGATGGCGGCTGATGGGCGCCTGACGCGACGGGCAGAAAGGGAAGTCGCGCCTTTCGTCTATACCGGCGTCGGCATCATGAAGCCGCAGCTGTTCTCCGCCGAGACCCGCAAGATTTTTCCGCTGGCGCCCTTCTTTTACGAAGCGGCGGAGAAGGGGCGCCTCTTTGGACAAAGGCTTGACGGCTTCTGGCTGCATGTCGGCGCGCCGCAAGTCATCGCCGAAGCGGAATGGACGATCGCGAGGAGCATTTTGTAAGAAAGCGCTGGAAAGCCGCATCCGATGGCGAATCACGCAGTCGCGATTGCGTTCTCTTATTGTTCTTGCCGGGCCGGGCTTTGTCGGTTAAGCTGCGCTGAGGCTGAAGAATGAGTTCACTCCATGGTCGTCAGAGTTGCGACAATCGCGTTCGAAGGCATCGAGACCCGGCCTGTCGACGTTCAGGTGCAGATCGCCAATGGCAATGTGGTGTTCACTGTCGTCGGCCTCGGCGACAAGGCGGTGGCCGAATCGCGCGAGCGGGTCCGCGCGGCGCTGAATGCGTCCGGCCTCGCGATGCCGGCCAAGCGCATCACCGTCAATCTGGCTCCGGCCGATCTGCCGAAAGAGGGCAGTCATTATGATCTGCCGATCGCGCTCGGCATCATGGCGGCGATCGGAGCCATTGCTCCGGATGCGCTGCAGAACTACACGGTTCTCGGCGAACTCGCGCTCGATGGGACGATCACCGCCGTGACGGGCGTGCTGCCGGCGGCGATCGCGGCCAACGCGCGGGGCCACGGGCTGATCTGCCCACGCGAAAGCGGCCCGGAGGCCGCCTGGGCGGGCGGCGACCTCGACGTGCTCGCCCCGGTCTCCCTCATCCAGCTCGTCAATCATTTCAAGGGAACACAGGTGATGGCGCCGCCGCGTCCCGCGATCCGCAAGGCGGCCGGTCCATTGCCGGACCTGCGCGACGTCAAGGGTCAGGAGAGCGCCAAGCGCGCCCTCGAAATCGCCGCGGCGGGCGGCCACAATCTTCTCTTCGTTGGGCCGCCCGGCGCTGGCAAGTCCATGCTCGCCGCGCGCCTTCCGTCGATTTTGCCGCCGCTGACGCCGCGCGAACTGCTCGAAGTGTCGCTCATTCATTCGATCGCCGGCGATCTCGCGGGCGGCGCGCTGACTGATCGGCGGCCGTTTCGCGCGCCCCATCATTCGGCTTCGATGGCTGCTCTGGTCGGGGGCGGCACGCGGGCGCGTCCGGGCGAGATTTCGCTCGCCCATCATGGCGTCCTGTTTCTCGATGAGCTGCCGGAATTCCAGCCCCAGGTTCTGGACAGCCTGCGCCAACCGATCGAAACCGGCGAGGTCGCCATCGCCCGCGCCAATCATCGCATCGTCTATCCGGCGCGGTTCCAACTCGTCGCCGCGATGAACCCGTGCCGCTGCGGTCATGCGAGCGATCCGGGTTTTGCCTGCAATCGCCAGCCCAACGCGCGTTGCATCGCGCAATATCAGGCTCGGCTTTCGGGTCCCTTGCTCGATCGCATCGATCTTCACGTCGAGGCGCCCGCGGTCGCCGCCGCGGATTTGATGCTGCCGCCGCCGTCCGAGGGATCGACCGAGGTGGCGGAGCGCGTCGCCGCGGCTCGCGCGATACAGGTGCGGCGCTACGCCGAACTTGGACTTTCTGGCGTCGGATCGAACGCCGCCGCCCCGGCCGCGGTGATCGAAGCGGTCGCGCAGCCGGACGCCGGGGGGGTCGCGCTGGTTCAGGAGGCCTCCGACCGACTGCGTCTGTCAGCGCGCGGATTTCATCGCATTTTGAAGCTCGCCCGCACCATCGCGGATCTTGATGGAGCGACGATCGTCGAGAGTCTTCACCTGGCCGAAGCCTTGTCGTACCGCATTGACGCTACACGGCACTTGCGCGCGGCGTGAACGGCGATCGTACGGCAAGGGATGCGTCTCGCCGGACGTTTTGGCCGCACGCTGTTTTGGTCCGGATACATAATTGTTTCGATTCGCGTCGCTATGTCTGAACTGCAGGCGCGCATATGGGTCTCGCGAAAATGACAGCGGCTGAAAACCATGACGCGACGGACGCCGCCTCGGCAGCCGCCGTTACGAACGGATTGGCGACGGCGCGCGCGAGCGCCGCGGGCTACCGCGACTGGGTCGTCGCAAAAGCGCTTCCGCTCTGGTCGACGGTCGGCTTCGACGCGGGGCAGGGGATGTTTCAGGAGCGCCTCGACTGGAGCGGGGCGCCGCAACAGACCGTCGCGCGCCGCGCGATGGTCCAGTGCCGGCAGATTTATGTCTTCGCCCATGCGGCGCATCTCGGCTGGCTCCCCGAAGGGGGCCGCCTCGCCGAGATCGCGATGGATTCTCTTCTTGGCAAATTTTGTGACGAGCACGACCCGTCGGGCGGATTCGCCTTCTCGGTCAGCGGGGAGGGGCGCGTCAATTCCTCCGTCCGCGACGCCTATTCGCATGCGTTCATTCTCTTCGCCATCGCCTGGCTTTATCGCCTGAACCGCGACCCGCGTCTGATCGGCTATGCCGACAAGACGATCGCGTTCATCGAAGTGCATCTGTGCGATCCCGTCCATGGCGGCCTCTACGACAGAGCGCCGATCGAGGACAGGAGCACGCGGCAAAACCCGCATATGCATTTGCTCGAGGCCTATATCGCCCTTGAGGCCGCCGCGCCCGGTCGAGGCTATCTCGAACGCGCCGGAAAGCTTGTCGAGATCTTCAAGTCCCGTCTTTTTCTCGCCGACCCTGGCGTTCTGCTCGAATATTTCGCGGAGGACTGGAGCCTCCATCCAGATCCGTTGAAGCGCCGGATTTTCGAACCGGGCCACCATTTCGAATGGGTTTGGCTCCTCAGTGAATATGAAAAGCTGACCGGCGACGATTTGGGCCCCTGGATTCGCCCACTCAATCGCATCGCCCGTCGGAACGGTCTCGCCGAAAACGGGCTCGTCTTCGACGAACTGGACGCCGACATGAGCGTCTTGAAGCGCTCGCACCGGATCTGGCCGCACACCGAGGGCGCCAAGGCGGGCGTCGCGGCGCACTCCATGGGCGACTCTGCGGCGCCGCAATTCGCCGCGGCGATGCTCGACGCGCTCGCCGGAAAGTTTCTCGACAAGCCCTTCGCCGGCGGCTGGATAGACCATATCGGCCCGGACGGGGCGCCCCTCGTCGATTACGCACCGGCGAGCTCCCTCTACCATCTGTTCCTGGCGGCCGCCGAAACGGCGCGCGCTTTCCTGCCTGGCCCTGACGGCGAACGCGTCTTCGATGCGACGTGAGGGCCGCGTCGCGCAGGGATCGAGACGCGGCCGCGCAGAAGGCCTTTGGGCGGCGATGAAGGATGGGGCGGGCCCTTCCGTTGTTTTGCTTCGGCGCGAGTTTCGGGGTAAAACGCGAGCGTGGCCTTGCTGGTTTTTCGCTAGCCGATCATTCTCTTTCCGGCGCCTTCGGCCAGGCCGATGCGCGTCGCTTGCGGATTGGATTCCTGAATGCTTCCTGTTCTCGATCGCTTCGCGAGCTGTCGCGTCGCTGTGATCGGCGATTTGATCCTGGATTGCTATTTACACGGGTCCGTCAGCCGGATCTCGCCGGAAGCGCCGGTTCCCGTCGTCCGCTCTCTCGCAGAGGAGATCGTCCCCGGCGGGGCGGCCAATGTCGCGGCGAACATCGCAACGCTCGGCGGCCTCGTCGACATTGTCGGCCCCACGGGGATGGATAGCGCTAGGGACAATCTGATCGAGCGCCTTCACGCGCTTGGCGCGGTCGACACATCCGGCATGATCGCGGTCGCAGGCCGCCCGACGACCCGGAAACTGCGCGTGCTCGGCGCCCGGCAGCAGATCGTACGCGTGGACGAGGAGGACACATCGCCGTTCGACTGCATCGTTGAGGAGCGCCTGCTCGAAGCTGCAATCGACGCGACGGATCGCGCTGATGTCGTCGTTCTGTCGGATTACGGCAAAGGCGCGCTCTCCACCCGGATTCTGCGGGAGATCATCGACCGCTGCAACGCGACGCAAAAGAAAGTGCTCGTCGATCCCAAACGGCTTGATCTCTCGGCCTATCGCGGCGCCACGATCCTGACGCCAAACCGTCAGGAATTGACGGCCGCGACGAGGCTTCCCTGCGAGACCGATGGCGAGGCGCAATTGGCCGCCGCCGCCGCGCAGGAGGCGAGCGATGCGAATGTCCTGCTGACCCGCTCGGAAAAAGGCATGTCGTACTTTCCGGTCTCGGGCGCGTCGATCCACCTCGCCACCGTGGCTCAGGACGTGTTCGACGTGTCGGGCGCGGGCGACACGGTGATCGCCGTTCTGGCGGCTTCTCTGGGCTCTGGCCTCTCCATCCTCGAGTCGATGAAACTCGCCAATCACGCCGCGGGCATCGTCGTTGCGAAAGTCGGCACGGCCTGCGTCACGCCCGACGAGCTTCGCGCCTCTCTGGCGTCCGAACTGGCGTCGGTTTCGGTCAACGATGGCCGGCATATCGGCCGCGAGCAGGCGATCGCCCAGCGTTGGGCGTGGGCCAGGGAAAAGCTGACCGTCGGCTTCGCCAACGGCTGTTTCGATCTTTTGCACCCGGGTCACGTCTCTCTCATCAAGCAGGCCGCCTCCACCTGCGACAGGCTCATCATGGCGCTGAATTCGGATGCGTCCGTGCGCCGCCTCAAAGGGTCGAGTCGCCCGATCCAGAATGAAGAATCGCGCGCCGCCGTGATGGGAGCGATCAAGGGCGTATCGGCCGTGGTGATTTTTGACGAAGATACGCCGCTCGAACTGATCAAGGCGCTGCAGCCGGACATTTTGATCAAGGGCGCCGATTACACGGAAGACAAGGTCATCGGCGCCGAGATCGTCCGGGCGCGGGGCGGCCGGATTGTGCTGGCGGAACTTTCGGCAGGACAATCGACGTCGAAACTCGTCGCAATAGCCGAAACGGCATAATGAGCGAGAATTAGAGCATTTT
>JBKQMI010000120.1:0-13341 GCA_052146775.1 Methylocella sp.
GCGGGAGCGTCTTTTTCCCCAGAAGTTTGCATCGTTTCAGGCAAGGCCGGCGATTCGCGGCGAAAGCCCGGCTACGCGCGTTCAAAGACAAAAATCGGCGGAACGGCCTCGGGTCAAAGGTCCGCGCGATCGTCGTTTCGGGGCCGAAACGAACCTTCCGCGCGCTTTCCCCTTGCGCCGAAGCGAAAAACCTCGGTTCCTCGCTTGACGGAGCGCGGTGGTTAGGGTTCCGTCAGTCACGCATGCAAGATAGGCGTTCGAATCAGCGACTCGCGCTGGACTTCGCGCTGAAAATTCCTCGCTGATAATCATGGAAGGTCGACGGGATGACGAGTTCAACCAAAAAGCCCGCGCCGGCTAAGGGCGCAACCGCCGCAAAGGCTGCGCCGAAGGCTGCCGCCAAGGCGGCGAAGCCCGCGACGGCGAGCGCTTTCGCCAAACCGCTGCAGCCGTCAAAAGAGCTCGCCGCCGTGGTCGGATCCGATCCCTTGCCGCGCACCGAGGTCGTAAGCAAGGTGTGGGAGTATATCAAGAAGCACAAGCTGCAGAATGAGGCGAACAAACGCGAAATCATCGCCGACGAAAAGCTGAAGGCCGTTTTCGGCAGAGATAAAGTGACGATGTTCGAAATGAACAAATATCTCGCCCAGCACCTCAAATAGAACCGCCGAAGGCCGCGGGGCCCAGCGGATCGAGGCGGGCCCGGGCGTCGCATCGCCGGGCGCGTTTTCCGTGAGTCCTTCCCGCTCCGCCGGCGCCTTCGCCCGCGCGCCGCTATTTTCAGCCGCGAAAACGCCAGCCGCCAACACATTCGACGAAGCCTTGGAGGGCTTTCGTCAGGGTCTTGGATAAGGGGCGAAATTCAAGCGCGGTGCGATTGTGATCGATGCGAATTGAACCCGGCGCGTCCGGCCAGCGCATCAGGGGCGTGCGTCCGACCGGAGGGTCTCTTGATGAAATACCGCCGGCTCGGCTCCAGCGACCTCCACGTCTCGACGATCGCGCTCGGATCATGGCTCACCTATTCCGGCGGGGTCGGCAGGGCGGATTCGATCGCCTGTGTCCGCAGGGCGCTCGACCTCGGCGTCAATTTCATCGATACGGCGAATGTTTACGGACGCGGCGCGGCGGAGACCTTGCTCGGCGAAGCGCTCGATGGGGTTGCGCGGAGTTCCTACATCCTCGCGACCAAGGTCTATTTTCCGATGAGCGATTCGGACAGAGGCCTCTCCCGCGCGCAAATCCTGAAGCAGATCGACGCATCGCTCACGCGCCTTCGAACCGACCACGTCGATCTCTACCAGTGCCATCGCTACGACGAGACGACGCCGCTCGAAGAAACGATGGAGGCCTTGACCGAGGTCGTCCGCGCCGGCAAGGCGCGTTACATTGGCTTCAGCGAATGGCCCGCGGACAAAATCGAGGCCGCGGCGGCGATGAAGGGCGTCGCCCGCTTCGTCTCCAGCCAGCCGCAATATTCGCTGCTCTGGCCCAATCCGCAGACCGATATTTTTCCCTTATGCGCGAATTTGGGCATTGGCCAGATTGTCTGGTCGCCGCTGGCGCAGGGCGTTTTGACGGGAAAATACAGCCCCAACGCGCCGCCGCCGCCAGATTCGCGCGCCAGCAGCGCGACAATGGGGTCGATGCTGCCGAAACGCTGGCTGGAGCCGCCAGTGCTGGAGGCCGTGCGGCAGGTCAAGCAAATCGCTGCGGAGGCGGGCGTCAGCCTCGCCCAATTCGCGCTCGCCTGGGTTTTGCGCAAAGAGGTCGTCGCTTCCGCCATTATCGGCGCGAGCCGGCCGGAACAGGTGGCGGAAAACGCGGCCGCCGCCGACATCTTGATCGACGAGACGCATTTCCTTCGCGCCGAGCGAATTCTGGTGCCGGTGCGATAGGGCGGGATGAGCGGAACGCGCTTTTCCTCATCCCGCTAAACTATCCAAGGCGCGACGCGTTTCTGCGACGGTTTGGCGACGAAGCCATTGCTTTTCGCCGCGCTTTGATTATAACCGCCGCTTCCCGAACCGACCGGCTAAAGGGCTGCCGTGGCGGTTCGTTCGCTCGTTCGGAAACGAACGGGAGTGGGCCTTCGCGCCTACTCGATCAATAATCTAAAGGGCGTGCGCCCGACGGAGACGAGCAAAATGCCCAAACTGAAGACGAAATCGGGCGCGAAGAAGCGCTTCAAGATCACCGGGACCGGCAAAGTGCTTTACGCGCAGGCCGGCAAGCGTCACGGCATGATCAAGCGGTCCAACAAGCAGATCCGGAATCTGCGCGGAACCAATGTTCTGTTCAAGAGCGATGGGGACAACATCATCAAGTATTTTCTGCCGAACGGCTGAAAATCTTTCCGCTCCCCGTCTTTAATCCTCTTTAGCCAGTCCGGAGATTCGCCATGGCTCGCGTCAAACGCGGCGTTACGTCACACGCCAAACACAAGAAAACGCTCGAAGCGGCGAAAGGCTTTTATGGCCGCCGCAAGAACACCATTCGCACGGCCAAGGCGGCCGTCGACCGTTCGATGCAATATGCGACGCGCGACCGCCGCGCCAAGAAGCGCGTTTTCCGCGCGCTCTGGATTCAGCGTCTGAACGCCGCGGTGCGCGAATGCGGCATCACCTATTCGCGTTTCATCGACGGGCTGTCGAAGGCCGGGATCGAGATCGACCGCAAGGTTTTGTCCGAGCTGGCGATCACCGAGCCGGATGCCTTCAAGGCGATCGTCGAAAAGGCCAAGAGCGCCCTGCCCGCCTTCGCCTGACCAGAGACCCAGCCCGCGCCGGGACGCGCCGCCCGGCGCGGCGAGCGTCTCGTTGGTCAAGACCTGCATGGCGGGAGCAAGACGGCTGTCGAGCCCTGCCGCCGCGCCCTTTTCACCTTGTTTTGGTGTGGCCCGAGATCACGTTGAAGGCGACTCTCTTGGGCCTGCCATGCGTTTCGTGGGCGCTGCTGTGGCCGTGATGGCCGCCAAAGTTGTGGCCATAATATTGGTGGCGGGCGTGATGCGCCCAATGCCCGCGGGAATGGCGCCCGCGCGAGGCGTGCGCCTCTTTCAGCGGAACTGACGCTTCTGGATTGGCGGTCTCGACGACGTCGGCGCCGCCGACCCCATCGCCGCCGAAATCCTTCGTCGACGCGCCATGCGTGTGGGCGACTGGGCCAAAAAGTGCAAGGCACTGATTATAGGCGTCGGCCGCCTCGATCTTCTCGCAATCGTTGATCGAGTTCGGGGCCGCCGCCGCCGGCGCCGCCAGCGCGAAAGCAAGCCCCGCGGCGAACAGTGTCGTTGGAAAATATCGCAAAGCCCTATCCTCTCAAGGTCGCGCCTGTCTTTTGCATCACCGCCGCGACGATCCGCGTCGCAACCCCGTCGATCTCCGCTTCGGTGAGGGTCCTGTCGCGAGGCTGCAAAGTGACTGAGATGGCGATAGATTTCTTGCCTTCGGCTATTCCGGCGCCTTCGTAGACGTCGAAAGCCTCCGCGTCGGTCACAACGGCCCGATCGCCGCCGAGCGCCGCTTTCACGACGTCGCCAGCGAGGACCGATCGGTCAACGACGAAGGCGAAATCGCGTCGCAGCGGCATGAACTCCGGAAGTTCAACCTTTGGTTTGGCTTTTGTCGCCTTCGATTTTGTCACTGGTATGTCATTTAGGATGATTTCAAAGCCGACGAGGGGGCCTTCGGCGCCAATCGCCTCGAGCGCACGCGGATGAATTTCGCCAAAAGCGCCGATTTTGTTTTTCGGCCCGAATTGAACCAGCGCCGAACGGCCGGGATGCAGCCAGGGCGGACCGCCGGGGACGATCTGGACGCCGCCACGGGGGACGCCGAGCGCCGACAGCAGATCGAGGAGGTCGGTCTTGGCGTCGAACGCATCGACGGCCGCGTTCCCCCCCGACCAATGGCGTCCCACCCCGCTCGTTCTGGCCGAGCCTCGGCGAATGGCCGCGGCGGCGATTTTCTGGTCGTTCTCCCCGGCCCCGAGGAAAATCTGGCCGACCTCGAACAGAGAGACATCGCCATGGCCGCGGTCGGCGTTGCGCTGCGCCGCCGTGATGAGCCCTGGCAGCAGGCTCGGCCGCATGTCGGAGAGGTCCGCCGAGATCGGGTTCGCGAGCGTCAGAGCCGGCTCGCCGCCGCCGAACGCGCGCGCCCGGGCGTTCGAGATGAAGGACCACGTCACCGCCTCGACGAGGCCGCAGGCCGCGAGCGCGCGTTTGGCCGTCCCGACGCGTCTTTGCAGAAGGGTCAGCACCGGCGCCGGCACGCCCTCATGTTCGCGCGGGAACGGCCGCGCCGGCACGCGATCGAGGCCGGCGATCCGCACAATCTCCTCGACGAGATCGGCTTTGCCCTCGATGTCGGGGCGCCACGAGGGCGCCTTGACGACGAAGCGATCGCTGTTGCCCGGCGAACGGCTGAGTTCGAAGCCGAGATTTTCGAGGATTCCGGCCATTTCGGAAGGATCGAGCGTGAGCCCGGTCAGGCGCGCCACTTCGCTGAGGAAGAAGATGATGCGTTTGCCGGGCTCGGGGACCTTGCCCGCGAGCGCGATTTGCGAGGCCTCGCCGCCGCAAAAGTCCTGGACGAGCGCGGTGGCGAGTTCGAGCCCCGGCAGCAGGAACGCCGGATCGACGCCGCGCTCGAAGCGGTAGCGCGCATCCGAATTGAGCCCAAGCTTGCGGCCCGTGCGGGCGATGTTCGCCGGGTCCCAGAGCGCCGATTCGATGAGAACGTCGGTTGTCGCCTCGTCGCAACCGGAGGCGGCCCCGCCCATGACGCCGGCGAGCGACAGGGCGCCCGCGTCGTCGGCGACGACGACCATCTCGGAATCCAGCGCATAGGTGCGCCCGTCGAGCGCTTCGAGGCTTTCGCCGGCGCGCGCGCGCCTGACCGCGAGATCGCCGCGAATTTTATTCGCGTCGAACACGTGCAGCGGACGGGCGCGGTCGAAGCTCAGATAATTGGTGATGTCGACGAGGGCGTTGATGGGCCGCAGCCCGATCGCGGCGAGCCGCTTCTGCAGCCAGGACGGGCTTGGACCGTTCTTGACGCCGCGCACGAGGCGCAGCGCGAAAGCCGGGGCGAGATGGGCGTCCTCGCGGGAAAGTTCGAGGCGGACCGTCACGGGGCAGGGAAAGGCGCCCGCGACCGGCGCGATGGCGCGCCCCTTGAACCAGCCGAGCCCGGCGGCGGCGAGATCGCGCGCGATGCCCTCGACGCCCATGGCGTCGGGGCGGTTCGGCAGCAGATTAATGTCGATGACCGGGTCGGCGAGACCGGCGAAAGGCGCGAAAGCGTGCCCAAGGGGGGCCTCCTCCGGCAATTCCAGAATGCCCGCGCTCTCGTCGGAGAGGCCAAGTTCCGCCGCCGAACAGAGCATGCCGCCCGATTCGACGCCGCGGATGACGCCCTTGCCGAGCGTCTGCCCGCTCGCGGGGATAACTGCCCCCGGCGGCGCGAAGACGGTTCTCAGCCCCGCCCGCGCATTGGGCGCCCCGCAGACGACCTGCAAAGGCGCGCCGGATCCTGTGTCGACGAGGCAGACCTGCAGGCGGTCGGCGTTGGGATGCGGCTTCGCCTCGACGATGACGGCGATGACGAAATCCTTGAGTGCGGCGGCTCTGTCCTCGACCGATTCGACCTCGAGGCCGATCCGCGTCAGCGCGTCGACGACCTCGCTCAACGAAGCGTCGGTCTCGATGTGGTTCTTGAGCCAGGAAAACGTGAACTTCATTAGGGTTCCAGAGGAAAGGCGGCGGCGAATGCGGGATCGCGAGCGAACGCCTCGCATGGCGGAGCGCTGAAGATCGCGAAGCCTTCTCTAGGGCTTTTCCGCGCCGAGGGAAATCTGCTATGCGGGCCCGCGAACGCCCCGCGCCCGCGCGCACGGCATTGAAGCTTGCGATCGGGCTCTTTTATAGGCAAAGGTTGAGCGGCTTTCGCGTCGTGAGACATAGCTTTCTCTCGACCGCTCGCAACCGAAATCGAAAGGGTAGCGCGATGATCCTTGGCGCGATTGGCGACTGGAAGTCGGGAAGGCGCAAACGCGCGGTCCACGCCGCCCGGCTTTGGGCCTTGGCCCTCGCCTGCGGCTTGGCGCCGGGACTGGCCTCCAGCCCCTCTTCCAGAGCGCTGGCGGCGGATTTCGACGAAGGCCCGCGGCCGACCGCGGCCGATGGCGGCGTCGCCTGCTCGATCGGCCAGCCCTTCTGGGTCCCGTCGAGAGAGACCGCCGAAACCTTGCCATGGCCCGCCGTCTATCTTGGACATTTTTCGGGCGGTCGCCCCTATCTTGACGCGGACGGGCGCACCCTGATCGACTGGCGCGACGAATATTTCTGCTTCCCGTCGAGCGCGCAATGCGGCGCCTGGGTGCGCGATTCATATAGGGCTTATCACCAGCCTGAAGGCTATCGCGCCTGCCTTTTGCTGCGCTGACCCCATATGAGAGCCGCAGGGCGGCGCGGCGGATCCTGGGTCAGATGAGCGGGATGCGAGCGGAAAAGTGGTTGCTGCTTTTCCTCATCCCGCTCTGGCGCGGGCCTGAAGCGAGGCCGGGAGAGTTTCGATGTTCGACGCGCTGAAGAGTTTTATCGCCGAACTCGCTGGCGCGGGCTCCTCCGAAAAAATCTTCGCCGAAAACGATTACCGGCTCGCCGCCGCTACGCTCCTCGTGCATGTCGCCGCCGCCGACGGCGCGACCGACGAGGCGGAGAGGCGGCGCCTCAAGACGGTGATCGAGGAGCGCTTCGGGCTCGACGACGCCGCGACCGCGCGCCTCATCGAAAAGGCCGAAGAGAGCGACCGCGATGCGGTGGATTTCTACCAGTTCACCAGCGTCCTGAAGCGCGCCCTCGACGAGGAGGGCCGGCTTAAGGTCGTCGAAATGATGTGGGACATCGCCTTCGCGGACGGCGAAGTCCACGAATTCGAGGAGAATGCGATCTGGCGCATCGCCGAATTGCTCGGCGTGTCCACGCGCGACCGCGCGCTTTTGCGCCTGCGCGTCGGCCGCGAACTTCGATCTGGCGCGGGGCGAAAGGCTCCCGGGGCGCGCCGGGGGCCGGCAAAGATTGAATTTCGGGCGAGGCCAGAACCGGGCGGCGCACGGAATTCGCCAGCCGCGAAACGGCGCGCAGAAAGTCGAGGCGAAAGGTCAAGGAATGGCGCAGGAGCTTGGACAAGAGGCCGGAATCCCACGCCGCGTGACCCTGATCACCGGCGCCTCGGGCGGCATTGGGGCCGATCTCGCCCGCGTCTTCGCGCGTGAGGGCCATGATCTCGCCCTCGTCGCCCGCGGCGCCGACAAGCTCGCCCTGCTCGCCGATGAGATCGAGGCGTCGGGCCGGCGCAGGCCCCTTCTGCTGCCCCTCGATCTGAGCGACGCGGGCGCCGCTGACGCCCTCGCCGCCAGCCTCAAAGCCGCGCAGGCGACTCCCGACATTCTCGTCAACAACGCCGGTTTCGGCCTTATTGGCGAGCTCGCGCAGCTGAACGCTGCGGAGCAGCTCGCCATCGTCGATCTCAACATTCGCTCTCTCGTCGAGATCACCTTGCGGTTTTTGCCCGAGATCCGCGCGGCCCGCGGCAAAATCCTGAATGTCGCCTCGGTCGCCGCTTTCTTTCCCGGCGGCCCAGGCATGACGGTCTATTACGCCTCGAAAGCCTTTGTACTTTCATTTTCTCTGGGGCTGGCGCAAGAATTGCGTAAGGATTTGGTGGCAGTGTCGGCTCTCTGTCCGGGAGCGACTCCGTCCGGGTTTCAGGATCGCGCCGGCTTCGGTCCGAACTTCATGCTGGGCAAGGCTCCGATGACGAGCTCCATGGAGGTCGCGGAGGCCGGCTACAGGGGTCTGATGGAGGGCCGGCGCGAAATCATACCAGGTTGGATCAACAAAACTGGGTCAGCGCTCTTGCCCTTTATCCCAAAATCCATACTCTTGACGTTGATTTCGCGAATCCAGCAAAAGCGCCTTTGATGCTGCTTCGCCCTTAAATTTGCGAGCGATGCCGACAACAGAAAGATCGTCAGGCAGGGTTCTGATCATCCTGCACCAACAATGTTCGACGCCGGGCCGGATCGGCCGGCTTCTACGCGGGGCCGGGTTCGAGCTCGATATCCGCCGCCCGGCCTTCGGCGATCCGCTGCCGAAGACCCTCGCCGGCCACGTCGGCGTCATCATCTTCGGCGGCCCCATGAGCGCCAACGATTGCGACGACTGGATCCGCCGCGAGATCGACTGGATCGGCGTTCCCCTGAAAGAAAAGAAGCCGTTTCTCGGCATCTGCCTAGGCGCGCAAATGCTCGCCCGCCACCTCGGCCACCGCGTCTGTCCGCATCCGCAAGGGCGGGTCGAAGTCGGCTATTATCCGATCGACCCGACCGAACATGGCCATAAGATTTGCGACTGCCGCTTTCCGGACCGGGTCTATCAATGGCACCGCGAGGGCTTCGATCTGCCCAATGGCGCCATCCTCCTCGCGAAGGGGCGCGATTTCGAGGCGCAGGCTTTCCGATATGGCCCGGCGGCCTTCGGGCTCCAGTTTCATCCGGAAGTGACCTTGCCGATGATCTGCCGCTGGTCCGCGCGCTCGCGCGAGCGGCTCGACAGTCCGGGCGCGCGCCCGCTGCATCGCCACTTCGAAGGCTGGTTCCGCCACGACCGCGCCGTCGCGCGCTGGTCCAGCGCTTTTCTCGACAGTTGGCTCGCCCGCGCCCCGGCGGCGGAAGCCCCGTGGTCTTCGGCGAACTCCACGGCGCGCAGCTAAGATATTGATAATGTTATAATGCTTTCGTACGCCCTGGTGCGCATGCCGGTGCGCCTGTACGCCATCACGGCGGAGCGCCTCGCCGATCGACGCGCGCCCGTCGCCAAAGTCGGCCTCGCCGGGGTGAGGCGGGATGAGCGGAAAACCTACTCGCGCGGATAAATGATGATCGACAGATAGGTCATCGGAAGCTCGCTCAGCTCCTCCGGCCCATGCGCCGCCGCCGCATCGAAAAACAGCGTGTCGCCCGGCTCCAGCGCATAGCTTTTATCGGCATGGCGGTAGTGCACTTTCCCCGTCAGCATATGGATGAGTTCGACGCCGGCGTGCTGAAACGAGGCATAGGGCCGCGCCTCTTCGGAGAGCGTGATGAGGAACGGCTCGACCACGGTGTCATCGCCGAGCGAATGGCCGAGCAGCTGATAATGGTGACCGGCCTTGGTGCCGCGCCGCTCGATGCTGATGCCGCTCCCCGCCTTGACGAAAGAGCAGTCGTGCCGCTCCTCGAAAGGCGTGAAGAAGGACGAAAGCGGCTGATTGAGCGCCCGCGCCAGCGACTGCAGTGTCGATAGCGAGGGCGAGATCTGGCCGTTCTCGATCTTCGAAAGCATGCCCGTCGAAAGGCCCGCGGCGGTCGCCAGTTCGCCGCCGGTGATGTCGAGCCGCTTGCGATGCACGCGGATTTGCGCGCCGATCGCCTCCTCCAGGGTTCGCTCGGCGGCGCGCGGCGCGCCGGATCCCGTCCCGGCGGGGGACAAGATCATCCCTCGCTTCTCCAAATTGGCCACGCGCGGCCCCCTTTTTCGCAAATTTATGCGCCACCAGATTTAACGGCGGCGTGCAATCATTGCGGCAAAGTTACGCCAGAGGGCCGGGAAAAACAATTGAATCCGGTTCGCGCTCATCGCGGGGCGCACCGGACGGCCCGGCTATTTTTCGCCCGCCCACTGCTTGCCTTGCGTAATGAGGCGCGAGCTGCGATGGCCGCTCGAATAGATCCAGAGCCAGCTCAGGGCGACGGCGAGCCGGTTGCGCAGCCCAATCAAAAAATAGATATGGACGATCCCCCACAACCACCACGCGAGTTGCCCGCGCACCTTGATCCAGCCGAAATCGGCGATCGCCGCGCGCTTGCCGATGGTCGCGAGGCTCCCTGCATGCTTGTACCGGAAGGGCGCGGGCGCGGGCTTTCCCGCAAGGCGCGCCTTGATGACCTTGGCCACATAGGCGCCCTCCTGCTTGGCGGCCGGGGCGATGCCGGGTACGGGCTCGCCGTCCGGCCCGTTGATCGAAATGGTGTCGCCGATGGCGAAAATATTGGGATGGCCCGGAATCGTCAGGTCCGGCTCGACGAAGGCGCGCCCGACCCGATCGGCCGCCGCATCGAGCCAGGCCGCAGCGCGCGAGGCCTGCACGCCGGCCGCCCACAGAATCGTGCGCGCCGCCAGCCGCTCGCCGCCGAACACGACCCCCTCCGCGCTGCAATCCGAGACCGGCCGCCCGAGCTTGACTTCAACGCCAAGCTTTTCGAGCGCCTTCTGCGCATAGGCGGAAAGCTCCTCCTTGAAGCCGGGCAGGATGCGCGGCCCGGCCTCGATCAGGACGACGCGCGCGGTCTTCGTGTCGATATGTCTGAAATCCTCGCGCAGATTTTCATGCGCGAGCTCCGCGATGGTTCCGGCGAGCTCGACGCCGGTGGCGCCCCCGCCGATGATGACGAAGGTGAGCAGCGCCTTCTGGCGCTCCGGATCCGTTTCGCGCTCGGCGCGCTCGAAAGCGAGCAGAATCCGCCGGCGGATGGTCGTCGCATCCTCCAGGGTCTTGAGACCGGGCGCAAAGGGCTCCCATTCATCATGGCCGAAATAGGCGTGCCGCGCGCCCGTCGCCAGAACGAGCGTATCGTAGGGGATTGCGCCGCCGTCCTCGAGCAGCACCTTGCGGGCCTCCGCATCGATTCCGGAGACGGCCGCCAGCAGCGTCTCCGTGTCTTTCCGCTTGTGCAGAAGCTGCCGCACGGGCCAAGCGATCTCGGATGTCGAAAGCGTCGTCGTTGCGACCTGATAGAGCAAGGGCTGAAACAGATGATGGTTGCGCCGGTCGACGACCGTGATGGCGACGGGCGCGCCGGCAAGACCCATGACGACCTGGAGGCCGCCGAATCCGGCTCCAACGACGACGACATGATGCGGCGCTGCATGATCGATCAAAGCTGTGTCCTTTTTGGCTGGGCGCCCCGAAAGGCGGGCGCCCCCAATTCGTCCAGCGCGCCCTCCCGCTCTTTTTTACAGCTAGATCGTTTTCCAATCCGATGGAATCTCAAAAAACGGCTTCGGGCTTTCCGTTTCGCCGCTTTTTCCCGATGCCAGGCGGGCGCCGCATGGCCCTTGAGGGACCCGGCCGGCCTTCGCGAGGCAAGGCGCGCGCCGCGCGCTTCCCCCGCGGCGGAGCGACTGCTATCGACCCATGTCGTGAAAATTTCCCCCCGCCAACCGAAGTCTTTCGATGCCAACTCGCCGGTTCGCGCGCCTTGCGCGGAGCATTTTTTTCTTTCTGCTCTTTCTCCTTGGCCTTTGCTCGGCGATCTGGGGAAGCTTCGCGCTGCGGCTCCAACTGCCGCTGCCCGATGGCCTGCGCCTCGGCGCCATCGCGCTTTTCTGCGCTCTCGCCGCACTGGCGCTCGCCGGCCTGTTCGTGCGGCTCCTCCGGCCCGCCGGATTCGCCTACGCGCTGGCCTTCGCCGCGCTTCTTGTCTGGTGGTCGACCATTCTGCCGAGCAATGATCGGGATTTCGCGGCCGACGTCGCCCATGGCGTCACGGGCGTGGTGCAGGGCGACGAACTTCAGCTTGATAACGTGCGCAATTTTTCATGGACGTCGGCGACGGACTACACGGAGAACTGGGAGGCGCGCAGCTACGATCTCGCAAAGATCCAGTCGGCCGATTTCTACCTCGTCTATTTCATGGGGCCGCTCATCGCCCACTCGATGGTGAGTTTCGGCTTCAGCGACGGCCGCTACCTCATGTTCTCGATCGAGATCCGCAGGCGGCGCGGTGAGGCGTTTTCGGCGATCGCCGGATTCTTCAAGCGCTATGAACTCGTCTTTCTCGCCGCCGACGAGCGCGACTTTCTGTTCCTGCGCAAGGCCCAAAACGAGGACGTCCGGCTCTATCGCCTCAAAGCATCGCCCCAAGCCGCCCGCGCGCTGTTGCTTCAATATGTCCGCGCCGCGAACGATCTCGCCCTGCATCCGCAATTCTACAACACGCTGACGGCGAACTGCACGACGAGCATCTTCCTGATGTTGCGCGCGTTGTCGCCGGAATTTCCACTCGACTGGCGGGTCCTGCTCAATGGCTTTCTGCCCTCCTTCGCCTATCAGCACGGCCTCGTCGACACATCGATTCCACTGCGCGAACTGATCGACAGCGCAGCCGTTTCGGATCGCATCGAGATGGGGCTGAGCGAGGAGGCGTTCGGCGCGAGGCTGCGCGAAGGCCTGCCGAACCCGAACTGAAGGCGCACGCCAAAACTCAAACCGTAACGACGATCTTGCCGATCTGCGCGTTGGATTCGAGATAGCGATGCGCCTCGACGATGTCCGCGAGCGGGAAGGTCTTCGCTATCACGGGCTTCAGCGCGCCCTTGGCGAGGCCATCGACAACAAAGCTCTTGCCGGCGTTCAATCGCGCCGGATCCCCCGTCACCTCGAACAGCACATAGCCGCGAATGGTCAGCAGTTTGGCCAGCAGCTCGAATAACGGCAGCGGCGTCGGCTCCGGGCTCAAAGCGCCATATTGGAAAATAATTCCGAGCCGCGCCGTCGCCGACGCGAGCTTCGTCAGGGTCGGGCCGCCGACGGGATCGAACACGATGCGCGCGCCGCGCCCATCGGTGATGCGCAGCGCTTCGGCGACGAGGTCCTGCTCCTCGGTCGCGATGACATGCGCCGCGCCCAATTCAAGCAACCGCGCCCGCTTGGCGCCGCCTCGCGTCAGGGCGATCGGCGTCGCGCCGACCATGTTGGCGATCTGGATCGCAGCAATGCCGACGCTGCTGGAGGCGGCGGGAATCAGCACGAAATCGCCCGCCGCGAGTTTGGCGATTTCGATCAGCGCGCCATAGGCGGTGAGATACATCATCCAGGCGGCCGCCGCCTCGACGAAGGAGAGGCTCGCCGGGTGTTTCACCACCGCATGCGCCGGGGCCAGAACGAGTTCGCCGTAGAGGCCGTAATCATTCAGCGAGAATGCGGGGACGACGCTCACCGCGTCGCCGACCGCAAAGCCCTCGACGCCTTCGCCGATCGATTCAATCTCGCCCGCGGCCTCATAGCCAAGGCCGGCGGGAAACTTCGGCTGTTCGAGATATTGACCCGCGCGGAACATCGATTCGGCGCGGTTGAGGCCGATGGCCTTGACGCAGATGCGAACCTCGCCCTTGCCCGGCCGCCGAACGTCGAGGTCGACGACGCGAAGGACCTCTGGAGAGCCTGTTTCGTTGAAGCGGACGACACGCGACATGACGAACTCCCGTTTCAGGAGGTGGGGAATGTCGCATGA
>JBKQMI010000121.1:0-2680 GCA_052146775.1 Methylocella sp.
TCAGGGCGTCCAATTCTTGTTCGTTGAACGGAGCAGCGGGAAGCTGCATGCGCGGCACATGATCGGAAATTTTAAAAACCTCAGCCTCGTCATTGAGGTCGCGATAGCGCTCCGAAATTGATGCGTAGCAGCCAAGAACTTTGTTTATGGTGGCGATGTCATCCGCATCGCGCCTGATGAGTGAAATAAAATCTTTGGTACGCAATCGTAAGCGTCCGGTGACGGTGCCTTTGGGTTTGCCGGGCTTTGGCTGAAGTTACGACGTTAATTCCGTGATTAATGACGTGACGAGCGATTTGATGGCGCGGGTTGAGATTTTTTCGGGACGAGAACGCCGGCGATTTTGGTCTGACGCAGAGAAGCTGGCGATTTTGGAAGAGATTGCTTCGTCGGGCGCCGGCGTTGCGGCGATTGCTCGGCGACACGATGTTTCACCACAGCAGGTCTATGGCTGGCGGCGTCATTTCCGACGCAATGCGTCCGGCGAACAAACGCCGATGCTTGTCCCGGTCACGCTTGTCGAGGGCGCTGAACCGGGTCGGCGCACTTCAGCGCCATCGCAGAAGCCCGTTCGGAAGGCTGGGGTTGGTCGGATCGAAATCCGTTGTCTGAACGGCCGCGTCCTCATGGTTGAGGCTATGCTCGATGCTCAGATGCTGAAGGCGTTGATCCGTTCGGTGGAAGACGCATGATCGGCCCTGGGTCGAGTGTCCGCGTTTATCTCGCTTGCGGCGCCGTCGACATGCGCAAGGGCATCGACGGATTGGCGGCATTGGCGCAGGCGAGTTTGCGCCAGAACCCGGCGTCAGGCGCGGTCTTCGCCTTTCGCGGCCGCCGCGGCGACCGGATCAAGCTTTTGTTTTGGGACGGCCAAGGTTTTTGCCTTTTCTACAAGGTGCTGGAGCGCGGCCGCTTTCCCTGGCCATCGGCGGCCGATGGAACGGCGCGCCTGACGGCGGCGCAGCTGGCGATGCTGTGGGAGGGGATGGATTGGCGGCGTCCCTCCTGGTCGTCGCCGCCGTCGCGAACGGCCTGAAAAACAAGGCGACTCATGGCGAAACTGCTTTTTGGAAAGCGGCAAATCAGTTAAAATCCGGCCATGAGCCAAGCCGTCGCCGATCTGCCGGAAAATCTCGAATCCCTGCGCGCGATCATCGCCACGCAGGCGGCGGAACTGGCCGAGGCGAACCGCCGGCTTCACACACGCGACACGTTGATCGAAAAGCTGAAGGCGCAACTGGCTCTACTGCGTCGGGCGCGCTTCGGCGCCTCCTCTGAAAAAGTCGAACGCGAAATCGCACAACTCGAACTGGCGCTCGAGGACATCGAAGTCTCGGCGGGCGAGACCGCGCCGCCGCCGGTTCGCAAGGCGGAGGCCGAGAAGAACAAGCCGGCGCGCCAGCCTTTGCCGGAGCATCTGCCCCGGCATGAGGAAGTCCACGAGATTGGAGATTGCGCCTGTCCGACCTGCGGCGGCCGCGACTTTCTGAAGGCCGGCTCCGTGGTCAGCGAAGTGCTCGATTATGTCCCCGCGTCCTTCCGCGTCGTGCGTCACGTGCGGCGCAAGATGGTGTGCAAAGGCTGCGACACGGAGATCAAAGCCGCCATGCCGTCGTCGCCGATCGAGCGCGGCAAGCCGGGTCCCGGTCTGCTCGCCCATGTGCTGGTGTCGAAATACTGCGACCACCTGCCGCTTTATCGCCAATCCGAAATCTATGCCCGCGAAGGCGTCGAGCTTTCCCGCTCCACCATGGCCGATTGGGTTGGTCAGGCCAATGCGCTGCTGGCCCCGCTGGTCGAGGCCCTGCGCGCGCATGTGTTCGCCGGAAATCGCCTGCATGGCGATGATACGCCGGTTCCCGTGCTGGATCCCGGCAGGGGGAAGACCAAGGAGGGCCGGCTGTGGACCTATGTTCGCGACGGGCGTCCATGGGCCGATGATACGGCGCCAGCGGTCGCCTATTTTTACAGCCCCGACCGCAAGGGTGAACGTCCGAGAAAACATCTCGAAAGCTTCCGGGGCGTGCTTCACGCCGATGGCTACGCCGGGTTCCGCCATCTCTATGAACCCAAAAAGCCTGGCGAGGCGCCGGCAATCCTCGAAGCGGCCTGCATGGCGCATGCTCGCCGCCAGTTTTTCGACCTGACAGTCTCCGGCCCCGCGCCGATCGCGGATGAGGCGATCAAGCGGATTGGCGAGTTTTACGACATTGAGGCCACGATCCGCGGCGCGCCGCCCGAGCGACGACGACAGGTCCGGCAGGAGCAAACCGCCCCGCGTTTTGCCGCCTTCCGCAGTTGGCTCGAAACAATGCTGGCCCAACTGCCGCGAAAATCCGGAACGGCGGAAGCGATCCGCTACGCGCTGGCGCGTTGGACGGCGCTTGGCCGGTTCATCGACGACGGCATGATCGAAATCGACAACAATGCGGCCGAGCGTTCGATCCGGCCGATAACTCTCGGCAGGAAGAATTGGCTGTTCGCCGGATCAGACCGCGGCGGCGAACGAGCCGCAGGCATATTGTCGCTGATCCAAACCGCCAAGCACAATGGCTTCGACGCTGAGGCCTATCTGAGAACCGTCCTCGCCCAAATCGCGGACCATCCCGCCAAGAAGATCGCCGATCTCCTGCCATGGGGCGACGCGTTCAGCGCAAAGGCCGCCTGACCGGACGGTTAC
>JBKQMI010000122.1:0-2506 GCA_052146775.1 Methylocella sp.
GCAACGCGGCGTCCGAGCCGGCGCGGTGGCCGCCTTCTTCCTGCGCCAGAAGCAGGCGCCCTCCCAAAAATCCGCTGACCCATTTCGCCATCATGCTGAAAACTCTCACGCTTGCCCTCGTGGCGCAAGCATGTGAGCAATCGAGGCGCGCGCCGACTTGCCGCCTGTGGCGCAAAGCCTTAAGTTCGCCAGACTGAAGACGCAGGTCGTTTGAAGACTGCAGGGGGCTCCGTGGGTATCGTCATTCCGCTCGAAGACAGAGAAAAGAAAACCACTGCTGGCCTCGACAGTCTTCTGGAGCTCATCCGGCCCGACTTAGAGCGGACCAATCAGCTTATTCTTCAACGCACCGGGTCGGATGTGACCACCATTCCCGAGGTGGCCAACCATCTGATTTCGGCGGGCGGCAAGCGGTTGCGCCCGATGCTGGTGCTCGCGACCGCCGGGATGTGCGGCTACAAGGGCGACGGCCAGATCAAATTCGCCGCCGGCATCGAATTCATGCATACCGCGACCCTGCTCCACGACGATGTCGTGGATGAGAGCGACATGCGCCGGGGCAAGATCGCGGCGCGGATGCTTTGGGGCAATGAAACCTGCGTGCTGGTCGGCGATTTTCTGCTCGGCCACGCCTTTAAAATGATGGTCGAGCCGGGCGTTTTGCCCTGTCTCACCGTGGTGTCGAGCGCCGCCGCGATCATCGCCGAGGGCGAAATCCTCCAGCTCAACGCCGCCAAGGACACGCAAACCACCGAGGACGCCTACATGGCGGTGATCCGTCGCAAGACGGCGGAGCTTTTCGCCGCGGCGGCGGAAGTCGGCGTCATGCTGGCGGGCCGGTCCAAGGCGGATGAGGCCGCCGCGCGCAGTTACGGCATGAACCTCGGCATCGCCTTTCAATTGATCGACGACGCGCTGGATTACGGCGGCTCCTCGGCCAAGCTCGGCAAGAATGTCGGCGACGATTTTCGCGAGGGCAAGATCACGCTCCCCGTGGTGCTCGCCTTCCGTCGCGGCAGCGAGAAAGAACGTGAATTCTGGCGCCGCACGCTGGAAAAGGGCGAAATCAACGACGGCGACGTCGAGACCGCCTGCGGCCTGATGAAAAAGCACAAGGCGCTCGACGACACGATCGAGCGGGCCGCCCATTACGGCTCCATCGCGCGGGACGCGATGGAGATTTTCCCGTCCTCGCCCTGGAAAGACGCGCTGCTGGAAGTGGTCGATTTCTGCATCGAGCGTGTTTACTGAGCGCTCGCGCGGGTTAAATGGCCTTGGACCGCTCATGACCGAGAATTTCGGAGCGCTGACCGTCTCGCTCGACCAAGGCGGAAGGACGGGCGGCCCACTCGCCGGCCTCGCCTTCGTGGTCAAGGAAAACATTGATGTCGAAGGCCATGTGTCGCGCAATGGCGAACCGGCCTTCGCCGCGAGCCACGCGCCGGCGGTTTTAAACGCCCCCGCGGTCGACCGCCTGCTGGCCGCCGGCGCGCGGCTTGTCGGCAAGGCGCATATGGACGAGATGGCCTATAGCCTGCTCGGCGCCAATCATCATTATGGAACCCCGGTCAATCCGGCCGCGCCGGACCGTCATCCCGGCGGATCGTCGTCGGGCTCGGCGGTCGCTGTCGCGGCCGGGCTGGCCGATTTCGCGCTTGGCACGGACACGGCGGGCTCCTGCCGCGCGCCGGCGTCTTTTTGCGGAATTTTCGGCTTTCGCCCCTCGCATGGCGCCGTGTCGAGCAACGGCGTCGTCCCGCTCGCGCCCTCGCTCGATACGATCGGCTGGTTCGCGCGCGACGCGGCGACGCTGAATAAAGTCGGTTCGGCGCTGCTGCCGGACGATCTCGACACCGCGCCGCTCTCTCGCCCGCTCGTGCTCTTTGAGGCTTTTATCGCTTGTCCGCCGCGAGAGGCGGAGTTGTCGCGGCCTACCCTTGACGCGCTGATCGGGGACTTTTCCCCGCGCGAGGCGGTGCTCGGCGAAGATTTTTTGTCGCAGATGCAAAATCGTTTTCGCGATCTTCAGGCGTTCGAGGCGCATCAAGCGCATGGCGCCTGGATCGAGGCCGTCCGTCCCGAGTTTGGTCCCGGCGTCGCCGAGCGTTTCGCCTATGCCGCGAGCGTGACTGCGGAGCAAAAGCGGGCGGCGGATGAATTTCGTGTCCGGGCGCGCGAAATCATTGAGGAATTGCTTGGCGCGGAGGGCTTTTTTGCTCTGCCGACGACGCCGTTTTTCGCGCCGCCTCTAGGCGAGAGCGAGCAGGAAATGGCGATGAAGCGCAATCAGAGGGTGCGGCTGTTTCAGATCGCCAGTTTTTTCGGTCTGCCGCAAGTCAGCCTGCCGCTCAAGACGCCCGCGGCGCCGCTTGGGCTGTCGTTGATCGGCCGGCGCTGGACCGACCGGGGGCTGCTGGCGCTCGCCGAGCGGCTGGCGCCCCGCTTGTGGACCTGATGTTCAGCCCAGCACGACGCAGGCCGCGATAAAATCCTCGCCGTTCAGCGC
>JBKQMI010000123.1:0-3099 GCA_052146775.1 Methylocella sp.
TGAGCGTGGTCTTGCCAGTCGAGGTGCCGCCGGCGACGAGGATGTTCTTGCGATCTGCCACGGCGGCGCGGAGCACCGCGGCCTGGCCGGCCAGCATGATGCCGGCGGCGACATAGTCGTCGAGGGTGAACACCGCGACGGCAGGCTTGCGGATCGCAAAGGCCGGGGCGGCCACCACCGGCGGCAGAAGTCCCTCGAACCGCTCTCCCGTTTCGGGCAGCTCGGCAGAGACGCGCGGTTTGTCGGCATGGACCTCCGCGCCGACATGGTGCGCGACCAAGCGCACGATCCGCTCGCCATCGGCGGCGGACATCGTCCGGCCGCTATCCTCCAGCCCGTCCGACAGCCGGTCTATCCAAAGCCGGCCATCGGGTGTATGGGGCGGCGGAATAATAGGCCACGGAGCGGCGGCATTTTGCGGCTGCGTGGCGGAGTAAAACCCGGCCACTTTTGGGGCTGACCCTTCCCGGATTTTGATTGGGGGGGCTGCCGGGGATGTTTGCGGTGGAGACGTACGCAGCGGTTCGACGGTTTATATTTGTCGAAGGGAAGAGCCGGCGCGAGGCGGCGCGGGTTTTTGGATTGAGCCGGGAGACGATCGCCAAGATGTGCCGCTATTCGGCGCCGCCTGGCTACGTGCGGACCAAAGAGCCCGAGAAGCCGAAGCTCGGGCCGCTGGTTCCGGTCATTGACGCGATCATCGAGGCCGACAAGACGGCGCCGCCAAAGCAACGGCATACGGCCAAGCGGATTTTTGAACGGCTGCGGATCGAGCACGGCTTTCTTGGCGGCTATACGGCCGTGAAGGATTACGTGCGGCTGGCGCGCACGAGGTCGCGCGAGGTCTTCGTGCCGCTCTCTCACCCGCCGGGTCATGCGCAGGTTGATTTCGGCGAATGCGTCGGCGTGATCGGCGGCGTGCGGATGAAGCTGCATGTATTCTGTTTCGACCTGCCGCAGTCGGACGCCTGCTTCATCAAGGCCTACCGGGCGGAGACGACGGAAGCCTTTCTCGACGGCCATGTCTCGGCGTTTGCTTTCTTCGGCGGCGTTCCGCTCTCGATTTTGTACGACAATCTCAAAATCGCGGTGGCGCGGATTCTCGGCGACGGCAAACGCCAGCGCACCCAAGCCTTCACCGAGCTCGTCAGTCATTATCTGTTTGCGGATCGGTTCGGCCGGCCGGGCAAAGGCAACGACAAAGGCAAGGTTGAGGCGCTGGTTAAATACTCGCGGGCGAATTTCCTCACGCCCATGCCTCATGCCGCTTCTTTCGAGGCGCTCAACGCTGCTCTGGAGGAACGTTGTCGCGCCCGCCAAGCCGAGCGCGCCGGCCGCCATGAGCAGACGATTGGCGAAAGGCTGGTCGGGGATCAGGCGGTCTTGCGCACCTTGCCCGAGACGCCCTTCGAGCCCTGCGACAAGCGCGCGGCGAAGGTTTCCTCGACCGCCCTGGTTCGCTATCGGATGAACGATTATTCCGCGCCGGCGGCCTATGGCTTCCGCGACGTCCTGGTGAAGGGCTTCGTCGGCGAAGTCGCTATTTTCTGTGGCGCCGTCGAGATCGCCCGTCATCCGCGCGTCTATGGCCGTGGCGAGTTCGTCTTCGACCCGAAGCACTATCTGGCGCTTCTCGAGCAAAAGCCTGGCGCGCTTGATCAGGCGGCGCCGTTGCAAAATTGGACGCTTCCGGAGCCGCTCCAGCATCTGCGCCGGCTCCTGGAGGCCCGCATGGGCAATCGCGGCAAACGCGAGTTCATCCAGGCGCTTCGGCTGATGGAGGTTTTCCCCGAGACGCTCGTCGCCGCCGCCGCGCTCGAGGCGATCCGGCTCGGCGCCATCAGCTTCGACGCCGTCAAGCAACTGGTCATCGCCAAGATCGAACAAAGACCCGCAAATCTCGATCTCGACGCTTATCCCTATTTGCCCGCCGCGAACGTCAAGACGACCTCGGCCGCTGATTATATGGCTCTCGTCTCCGGGAGGGCAGCATGACGGCCGCGTCTTCCTCCAGCGCGGCGCCGCCCCAGGTGCTGCTCGCGCATCATTTGCGCCAACTCAAACTGCCGACCTTCCTGCGCGAATATGACAAAGTCGCCGCCGAGGCGGCGCGCGAGGGTCTCGATCATCCGCGTTATCTTCTGCGCCTCGCCGAACTCGAACTCATCGATCGCGAAAGGCGGATGGTCGAGCGGCGCATCCGCGCCGCGCATTTTTCGGCGGTGAAGAGTCTCGACACATTCGACTTCGCCGCCATCCCGTCGCTCAACAAGCCGCTCGTTCTCGAACTGGCCCGCTGCGAATATGTCGTCGCCCGCGACAATCTGATTGCTCTCGGCAACAGCGGCACAGGCAAGACGCATGTCTGCCTGGCGCTTGGCCTTGCCGCCTGTCAGCGCGGCTTCTCCGTCGCCTTCTTCACCGCGGCCGGTCTCGTCCATCAATTGATGGAGGCGCGCGACGAGCGGCGTCTCTTGAAGCTCCAAGCTCAAATCGCCGCCGTCAAGCTCCTCATCGTCGATGAACTCGGCTATGTGCCGCTCTCACAGACTGGCGCGGAGCTGCTGTTCGAAATTTTTAGCCAGCGTCATGAACGCGGCTCGACCATCGTCACGTCGAACCTGCCGTTCGAGGAATGGACCAGCGTCTTCGGCAGCCAACGTCTCACAGGCGCGCTGCTCGACCGGCTGACGCATCATGTCCATATCCTGGAGCTGAATGGCGAGAGCTATCGCCTCAAGCAATCGAAGGCGAGGCGGCGGCGCGACCCGCGACCTTCCGACGAAGCCGGCGAAGCCGTCGATCCAGAAGCCGGCGAAGGCATCAACGCTTCCTGAAAGCCGCATCCGCCCCGGCTACGAAACCCGACCGTCTCCGCCGGAGCGGACGCGGCGCGTCGAACTCTGCGCCCAAAAGCCAAATGGCCTGGTTTTGCTCCGCCTCTCTGGCCGACTTTTACTCCGCCGTTGACAAAGCCGCCTACGGCCGCGATACGATGCCTCGCGGCTTCCTCGGCCTCAACGCGACTTTGTGCGAGCAATATATGCGGTTCATCGCCAATCGTCGCTGCGCCCAACTCGGCCTTGCCCCTGTTTTCGC
>JBKQMI010000124.1:0-16896 GCA_052146775.1 Methylocella sp.
CGGCCGCCGTCGACGCCATCATCAAGGCCAATCCCGACAAGGTCGCGCAGGCGCAGGCGAAGCCTTCGATGATCGGCTGGTTCGTCGGCCAGGTGATGAAACAGACCGGCGGCAAAGCCAATCCGCAAGCCGTCAATGATGAGCTGAAATCCAAGCTCGGCATCTAGATTTTTCCGATCGTCGTCGGGTCGAGGCTCGGGCGCTCGTCCCGGGAACCCGCGCCTGCGTCGATCGCGATACGCCATTGCAATGCGCGAAAAACGCGGGCGAATTGCGAATCACTTTGCGGGTGATTCGCTGCTCGCATGACGCTCGAAGCGTGATGAACGCTTTCTTCCGCGATTTTTTTGGATGCGCATGAAATTTTTTTAGTGCGTCGCGTCGCAAAATCCGACGTAAGCTGAATGCTCTTTCATGGCGCGGACGAGTTGATTTTTCCGCAGCGTTCATGCGCTTCCACAGCATCAAGCGCCGGCGGCTTCAAGGCTTCGCCGTCGCACGAAAATCTTTGATGCGTCACCTTCGAACGCGACTTCGAAGGTCTTTCAAGAATAGAATAGAGCCTCAAAAAACAACGGGTTTGAAATCGAGCGAGGCCGCGAGCAAAGCCATTCGCGGGCTCCGTTTGTAGCCGCTTCGATGGTCTCTTCCATGCTTGCGAAAGTCGCCTCGCGCGCGATGATCAAGCCCGCTGCGATCGCTTGCGCGCGCGTCAGCGGAAGCCGCCAAGGCGGTTGCTGCGGCGTGGTCGCCCCCCCGTTCGCATGCAATCAATGACGCTTCACATGTAATGCCGCTTGCGCGTTGCATGAACAGCGCTACGCTCATCAAGCCTCTAGTCGGCGTATGAACCGACTGACGATTATCGGAGGGGAGTTCGAGCATGGTTAAGGCAGCTACAAAGAAGGCGCCAGCGAAGAAGACCGCGGCGAAGACGGCGACCAAGAAGACGGCGACAAAATCCTCGGCGGTGAAAAAGAGCGCGCTGAAAAAAGTGGTCGTGAAGAAGACGGCGACGAAAAAGGCTCCGGCCAAAACAGTTGCGGCTAAACAGGCGCCCGTGAAGAAAACGGCGACGAAAAGGGCTCCGGCCAAAACAGTTGCGGCTAAAAAGGCGCCCGTGAAGAAAACGGTAGCGAAGAAAGCGGTCGCGAAGAAAGTCGTGGCGCGCAAGGCCCCCGCGAAGAAGGCCCCCGCGAAGAAGGCCAGCGTGAAGAAGGCCAGCGTGAAGAAGGTCGCGCGGAAAGCGGCTGCCTCCAAGCCGACGCCGCCCGTTGCGCCGCCGGAGCCGGTCTGACGGCGGACGACCTCAGTCGCAGGGTCTATGGAGCCAGCAGGAGTCGAATCCCGACGGGCATTCGAAGCTAGAACATTTTCCGGTTTCACGGATATCGGAAAATGTTTCTGTTTATTTGTTGGGTCGCCTATTCGCGAACCAATTTTCAGATTTGTTGAAAATGGTTGAGCTTGCGCGCGCGGCTGAATCCCCGGTTGCTCGCGCCTTGAACTTTTCTGGGAAAAGAAGGTCCGCCCTTCGCGTCACCGCATTGCGCCGGATCGCTCGGCGAAACCTGCGGCGTCGCGGGCGCATCTCGATCTGCAATTGAGAGCCGTGGAAAGCCGCGCGCAAACAGGATCGAAGCGTCGTCCATCCATTTCTATCGAGACAGACAAACCTGCGCGAAATCGCGCCATGATTTGTCGATCGCGCGTCCCGCCATTTTCGTGCTTTGCCATTCGAGCCCACACGCACGCATGCGCTGGCGCGAGGCTTGTGGCAAAGGCCCTGTAGCGCCGATCGTCGGAGCGGCGTTCGCGTCTGGGGCGGCTTGCGGAGGCGCTTGAACGGCGACTTGCGGCGGGGCTTGCGGGTTCATTGGCGGCGCCGCTGGCGGGGGAGGGACCCCGGCGTTCGCAGAGCCTGCGCTGATATCGGCGGGCCGGGCGGGCGGAAGAGGCGCGACGGCCGTCGGCTTCGCCTTGGTCGCGGAGTCCTGGGCCAAAGCGCCAGCCGTCGGCGCGATCGCGACGACGACGCAGAGCGCCGCCGCCACACGAAGCGCCGCACCCTTGGCGGCCAGAGTGTTTTCCGATCGGACGGACACAGAAAACAGCCCGAACTCTTTCTTTTGACGCATCTTCTGAAGGCGATCCGGCGAGCGAAATTGCGCTCGGAAATGCTCTAGCGCGCGATGCGGAAAAGTGGAACCGCTTTTCCGCCCGCATCCCACTCTCAACTATTAATATCAACTCACGTTCCTGATTTTGGCTCGGTTCAAGCCAAAATCATCGTGAGCCGCGCGGCGCGGGCCAGCGCCGACAATCGTCGGGCTCTGTCGATTCGTTCAAACATATTGCGGTGCGGAGCCATCCACGAGGAAACCGAAAACAGGGCGCCCGGGAATCCGACAGCCACTCAGCCTCGCCGCTCCGGCTCCAAACCTTATGTCTCCAAGACTCGTTTCGAAGTCTTAAATCTATTCATGGCGCCTGCGGAGGCTACTTCGGGATTGCGTGCGTTTTGGTGAAAACGTCGGTCTTGCAGAGGATCGTCAGGACGCAACCTTCGATTTCTGCCTTGTCTCCAGCCCTCTCGTCCGGGATCACCTTGAAGGTGATGTCATAGGTCTTGCCATCTTCGGGATTATAGGCCTTGCCGCGCCAGCGGTCGTTGTCGGGGAAAGGTTCTTGAGGATTTCGACGCCGACGAGCGGCTTGCCGCGCTCGGCCAAATCTTCATTCAAATTGTCGGATTTCGGCTTTCCATCCGGCCCTTCCGGCTCTTTCAGCCAGATCAACGTGCCGCAAAAGTCCTCGCCGCAGGGCGCGATCTTGATGATCGATCCCTCGTTCTGGGTGAACCAGAGGCCGGTGGGCGAATCGGGGGCGGCTGAAGCCACACCAAGGCATAAGAACAGCGTAAAGGAGGCAGTCGCGCCGGCGCGGAGCGGATTGAGCCGTCGTGTCTGTCGATCCTGACGAAAAGCCCGAAATCCAGCGAAATTCATTGCGCCAAACTCCGAAATTCATTGCGCCAAACTCCCGGAGCATTTTCGAGCGAAGCGGATACCGGTTCGCGTAAAAAAAACGTCAAAACAAAAGGTTAGAGCTGTTTTTCGATTCGATCGGATCAGAAGACGCTTGGAGCGCCGGCGCGCCCCTCCCGCGCTTGTTCTAAAGATCGCAACCGGCCGAGCCGGAGGGACTTGGCGGAGACGGAGGGATTCGAACCCTCGATAGGGCTTTACAACCCTATAACGGTTTAGCAAACCGCCGCCTTCAGCCTCTCGGCCACGTCTCCACACCAACAGTCGGGCGCTTCGCGAGGCTAACCCGATTGACCTCGCACATATGCCCGAGCCTTGGGGTGAAGGCAAGAGCGGGAAGGCAAGAGCTGTTCGGACGCTGTCCGTTGCCTGCCGCTGGGCTGCGGGGCATCAGAAAAGTTGCAGCAAAGCCACACTCTGTGACGGAACGCATTTAAGCCTTGAAAAGCGGTTTCGCGGAAAGCATCGCCCCCCTAATATGAAAATGCGAGCGAAAGGGGGGCCAACCCGATCCTCGAGTCGGAATCGAACCCAAACGATTGCGTTCGATCCGGTCAATAGAGCGGGATGCAGGATGTCCAGACAATTCGACGCCGGGTTTGAACAATGCGGTTCGTCCGCCGCCATGGCGTCACAAGGCAAGCCGGTCCTGATTGGGTCTTTTAAACGGAGGTTTGACATGAAGCTCTTAAAGGGCCTTCTCCTGGGATCAGCGGCGACCCTGGTGAGTGTGGCCGGCGCACAAGCTGCCGATATGCCGACGGGGCAGGCCGCGCCAATCGAATATGTCCGTATCTGCGACGCTTACGGCGCGGGCTTTTTCTATATTCCCGGCACCGACACCTGCCTCAAGGTCGGCGGCTTGGCCATGACCGAAGTTCGCTCCTATGACGCGAGCTACAGCATGAGCCCGATCGGCGCCACCGGCGCCGGCGCCTTCTCCGCGGCGGTCGTCAATCCCTACGCCCCCTTGGCCCCGGTCCGCGCGACCGGCGGCGCGACGTCTTTCGGTTACATCCCGACAACTGGTCAATACGCCAACGCGCGTGCGCGTGACGCCTATGGCTGGGATTCGCTCGGCCGCATCGAACTCGACGCCCGGACAGGAACGCCTTGGGGCGTCCTGCGCTCGTTCATCCGCGTCGACTCCTATGTCGGAACGGGTTTCTCAAATACGGGCGCTCTGACCTCCGGCAGCAGCTACAACACCAATCCTTACAACGGCAGCGCCGGGGTCGGCGCCACCCGCGAAACCACGATCGTCAACAAGGCCTTCATTCAGTTCGCCGGCTTCACCGCGGGCCGCGCTCAGTCGATGTTCGACTTCTACGCCAGCGCCTATAACTACCAGAACCTCGCGGGCTCCAACGCCACCACCCAGTTGCTCTCCTACACCGCGACATTGGGGAATATTTTCAATGGCTTGTCGGCGACCCTCTCGGTTGAAGACGAGAACGCGCGCCAGGCAGCTATCGGAAGCACGATCGCCGGCGGCAATGGCATAGCGGTCGCCGGAGGCGGCGGGACATTCCAGAATTATGGCGGCGTCACAGCTGCGAGCTTCAACGCCACGCCGGCCGGCACGCGCTGGCCCGACATCGTCGGCAATATCAGGGTCGATCAGCCCTGGGGCGCGGTTCAGTTCTCGGCCGCGGGGCATGAGGCGACTTCGAGCCTTTACGCCAACACGGCTTATACCGGCGCGGTCACCAGCTACGCTTTCCCCGCCGCTACGTCGAATAGCTATGGCTGGGCGGTGCAGGGCGGCGTTCAGCTGAACGTCAATTATCTCTCGGCCGGCGACAAGCTCTGGCTGCAGGCCGCCTACGAAAGGGGCGCTCTCAGCTATGTGTGGGGCAACAACCTCGCCTCGTCATATGGCGCCGTGAACGGCAACCGGTTCTACGGCTCCGGCTTTACGCCGGCGGACACCAGCGCGGGCTGGAACACCAATATGTACGACTGCATCTTCACCGCGAGCGGCGTTTGCGAGCAGCAGACGGGCTGGTCGGTCGTTGCTGCCTACAAGCATTACTGGATCCCGACTCTGGCCTCGGCCATCTTCGGCTCCTATGCGCAGATCAATTACTCGCAAAATGCGCTGTCCGGCTTCGGTGGCGCAGTCGGCGTGTCCAACCTGAAGACGGCCCGCGTCGGCACCAATCTCGTCTGGACGCCGATCAAGGGCTTCGATATCGGCGCCGAGTTCATGTATGTCAACGTGTCCCAGACGCGGCCGGTCGGTCTTGCTCCCGACACCGCCCTCAACACCGTCGGCTTGCCGAGCTGGAGAGGCAGCAACAACGAATACGAAGGCCGCGTCCGCGTTCAGCGTGCGTTCTGATCCTTCGGACCAAAACTCCGTCTCATAAGAAAGGCCCGGCTGCGAAAGCGCCGGGCCTTTTGCTTGCGAGATCGGGGATGCGCAAAGTCCAGCGCGCAGCCAGAGTCAAATCGGCGCGAGGCGCACAAAAAAGCCCCGCACTTCCATGCGGGGCCGGTCGATCGAGGTTCTATCCCCGCCGCGAATGGCGGGCGAGCAGGCGAAGCGCTTTATCTGTCGCCGAGGCTGCCGCCGGCGTCGGCGAGAGCGGCGCCGACCTCGAGGCCAAGGTCGTCCATCGTCGTTTCCTCGACGACATTGATCTCTTCCCCAACCGCCTGGCGTTCGGCCTCAGCGGTCGAGCGGGCGACATTGACCGTGATCGTCGCGGCGACCTCGGGATGGAGATGGACCGGAACCTCGTGCAGCCCGATGGTCTTGATCGGCGCCTTGAGGGTAATCTGGTTGCGGTTGGCGCTGAAGCCGCCCGCGGTGATGGCGTCGGAGATATCGCGCGGCGATACGGAGCCGTAAAGATGACCGGTTTCGCCGGCCTGTCGAATGATGACGAAGGTCTGTCCGTTCAGTCGCTCCGCGACGGCTGCGGCTTCCGCCTTTGATTCGAGATTGCGCGTCTCAAGCTGCGCCCGCTGATCCTCGAAGCGGGCCTTGTTGGCGGCGGTGGCGCGAAGGGCCTTGCCGCCCGGCAGCAGAAAGTTGCGCGCATAGCCGTCCTTCACGCGAACGGTGTCGCCCATCTGTCCGAGTTTGGCGACGCGCTCCAGCAAAATGATTTCCATTGGTTCAGTCCTTCACGTTCACATCAGGTTTTTGGTGAAATTGAATTCTTCTTGCGATCGCGCAAGGAGAATGCGGATTCGAGAAGCCCGACCGCCGCGAAAACGACCAGAGGCCACGGCGCGATCGGGGGCAGGATGAGGCTGGCGTAGATGAGGCCGAGCAGGAGCGTGCGGTACTTCAATCCGCGCGACAGATCATGGATCGCCGCGAGGCCTTGAAGAGAAAACGCCATGCCGAGCGCCGCGGCGACGATGGCGCTGATGAGGCCGGGCAGGCCCCCGACGAAAGCGACGGCGATCGCGGCGAGGAAGACGGGCGCATAGGTCCGCGACAAACGCAATTCGTGCGGAATATCGGGCCATGGCCGAGGCAATCGTCCGGAGACTTCGGCGACGCGGGCGGCGATCCACAGATTGAGCATCAGCATCAAGAGGGTCGAGGCTGCGACGACCGGCGGCGCGGCGAGCACAAGCAGCCGCGCCAGCTTATGCAGATCGACGTCGCGCGGAAGCGGCGTCTCCGCGGCGAGGCTTTCCAGCATCGGCGTCAAAGCCTCGTCGGCGCTATTTAGCGCGGCATTGAAGCCGCCGTGGCGGGAGCTGACGATGATCGTGGCGACGACGGCGACCGTCGCCGAGATGGCGACCGCGTAAGCCAGCAGCCGTTCGAGCGGATAATAGTCTCGCGCGAAGGCTCGTCCCGCGCCCGTCGCAATGCTCCATGACGCGGCGTCCTTCGGGCGGCTCAGGGCGGAGAGAAAGCTGAGCCACAGGGCGGGCGCGGCGAGGCTCAGCGCGAAGGCGAGACCGGAAAGCGCCGCGGCGCCAAGCGCGCCGTCGGATGCGTCTTGCATCTGCTGGAGGAACGCGATGGCGATGACGGCGAGGGAGGCGAGCGCCGTCGCGACGAGGCCCGCAGCCCGGCCAAAACCGATCATCGCGATCATGATGGGCAGAGGCGACAGATAGGCGAGGGCGATCGCAAAGATCGTCCCCTGCGTCACGAGGCTGAACAACAGGGCCGAGGCGAGGCCCGCGCCGATCGCGCCCCCATATGTCGCGCCAAATTGAGAAATGCGACTCTTCATATTGCCTGCTGTCCCGCCGACGGGCGGTTAGAGGCGGGTCGGAAACTTACGCCCCGCCCGGCTCAACACAATGTCCGAACCGGGCGCTCCGCCGATCCGTGGATGCCTCCGCCCCGGCAAACGCCGAGGCGGTCGATGGTCCTCGATAGTTCGATCATGATCGCTCCCAAATCGAAGCGATCATGAGCCGCGCAATCGCCGGTTCAGCGAATGACGTAAGGCAAAAGGCCAAGGAAACGGGCGCGTTTGATCGCTTTCGCGAGTTCGCGCTGCTTCTTGGCGGAAACGGCGGTGATGCGCGAGGGAACGATCTTGCCGCGCTCCGAGATGTAGCGGGACAGGAGTCTTGTGTCCTTATAGTCGATTTTCGGGGCGCTCGGACCCGAGAAGGGACACGTCTTGCGGCGGCGAAAGAAGGGGCGGCGGGGCGCGGCGGCTGTGGTCGTCATCAGAAACTCCCCTCGCTTGTTGCGTCGTCACGCTGGCGGCGGGGTCCGCGGTCGGGACGCGGGGCGCGGCTGCGGTCGCCTCTGTCCGGCCGGTCGCCGCGGTCGCCGCGATCGTCGTCGTCGCGCTTGCGCATCATCGCTGACTGGCCTTGTTCGTGCTCTTCAACCCGAATGGTCAGAAGCCGGATGACATCTTCATTGATGCCGCTCTGGCGCTCCATTTCGGTGATCGCCGCCGGCGGGGCGTCAATGTTCAGCAGCGTGAAATGCGCCTTGCGATTCTTGTTGATGCGATAGGCGAGCGATTTCACGCCCCAATATTCGACTTTTTCGATCTTGCCGCCGAGAGATTCGAGTATCCCTTTGAATTGTTCGGTCAGCGCTTCCACCTGCTGGGCGGAAATGTCCTGACGCGCGAGATAAATATGCTCGTAGAGAGCCATTTTCACTGCCTTTCGTTACGTTGTCGCGATGCTCCGGCGCAAAGCCCTTCGAGCCCCGGAAAGGCTCGACAAGACAGACGAAGGCGGAGACACTGGAAAACGGACCCCGCATAACCTGCGGGTCCCGCCCGATGGACGAGCTTTTCCGATCAGCCCCCAGCCGAAGTCACGAAGGGCGCTTTATAACGTCATTTCGACGACAAGCAAGGCGCTAAAGCGGGAAGAGGAAAAACGGAACTGCTTTTCCGCCCGCATCCCGCTCTGAACTCTTGGAACCGATGACGTTCGTGATTTTGGATTGATGTGGGTCCAAAATCATCGTGATCCAACGCGCGGGTCGATGCTTGTTGCTTTGCGCCGGCCGGCGCGGCCGCCGCGCCCGCCGTTCGTCAGATGCAGGGGCCGCTCTCGCCATTGGCCCGGATCCGCCAGGATTTCAGACCGGCCTTGGCGACCACGATCCGGCCGGCCTTGGCCATCGCGACGAGATGGCGGAACACGAGAGGATTGCGCCAGGCCAAAGGTTTCGCCGGATCGCAGACGGCGCGATATTCATCCGAATCGGGATCCTCCATCAAAATGACGGCGACCCGATCGGGGCGCAGCTGCGCGCCGAGGCCGCGATCGCCTTTCCACAGACATTCATAGTCGCGGCAGACGTCGGCGCGCGTTGCGTAGACGCTGCAGCCGCCGGACTTTTGGCAGTGTTCGCACCAGATGCCGGCCGGCTTTTCGAATTCGACAATCTCAAGCACCTTGCAGCAAAAGCCGCATTCGCCGCAGGCCTTGCCCGGAATTGACCCCATAGCGGCTCTCTCGTCCCCAACCTTCGCCGATTCGCTGTTCGCACTCGCCAAATTGCGCATGGGCGCGCTGCAGCGCAAGGCCGTTTGAAGCATCGCCTGCGCCACGCCGAAAGGGGAGCCTCGTTCGCGGCGCCGCAGAGCGAAGAGGGATGCCCGGCTTGACAGGCGATTGCGGCAATGCGAGTCGCTGACCCCTCAATAAGAGACCCGAATGGAACAGCGCGTTTGAGCCGGACGTCGAAAGCCTTCATTTTTCCCGGGCAGGGATCGCAATCCGTCGGCATGGCCAAGGCGCTGGCGGATCAATTCCCGCAGGCCCGCGCGCTGCTCGACGAGGTCGATGCGGCGTTGGGTCAGAAACTGTCGGCTCTGATGTTCGAGGGTCCGCAGGACGAACTGACGTTGACCGCCAACGCGCAGCCGGCCCTGATGGCGGCGAGCCTTGCGGCGGTCCGCGTTCTTGAGGCCGAGGCCGGCCTCGACATCGCCCGCGACGCGCGCTTCGTCGCCGGTCATTCGCTTGGCGAATATTCGGCTCTGGCGGCGGCCGGCTCTTTGAGCGTCGCGGAAGCCGCGACATTGCTCCGCCTGCGCGGCGAGGCCATGCAGGCCGCAGCGCCCGTCGGCGCCGGAGCGATGGCCGCCCTGCTCGGGATCGACGCCGATGCGGGGCGGGACATCGCGCGACAAGCCGCGGCCGAAGCTGGCGGCGTCTGCGCGATCGCCAACGACAATGGCGGCGGACAGGTCGTGGTCTCGGGAACGACCGCCGCCGTCAGCCGCGCCATTGAAATCGCGAAGAGCGCGGGCGCGCGCCGCTCCATTTTGCTGCCGGTGTCGGCGCCGTTTCACTGCAGCCTGATGCAGCCGGCCGCCGAGGCCATGGCCGCCGCTCTCGAGACAGTCGAGATCCGGCCGCCCTTGGCGCCGCTGGTCGCCAATGTGCTCGCAGCCGAGGTGACCGATCCCGACGAAATCCGCCGTCTTCTGGTCGCTCAGACGACCGCCCCGGTCCGCTGGCGTGAAAGCTTGATTTTCATGGCGGATAAAGGGGTTACAGTGTTTATTGAATGTGGCGCCGGAAAAGTGCTGGCGGGGCTCGTCAAGCGCGTCTGTCCGGCGGCGAGCAGCATTTCGATCGGAGCGCCCGAAGATGTTCCCCTCTATCGGGCGCTGGCCTGACTTGGCGCCGCGGAGTTTGTCGCAATGTTCGATTTGACCGGCAGAACGGCCCTCGTCACCGGCGCAAGCGGCGGCATCGGCGAGGCGATCGCCCGCGCCCTGCACGCCCAGGGCGCGACCGTGGCCCTGTCCGGGACGCGCCGGGATGCGCTGGACTCCCTCGCGGCCGCGCTCGCAACGCGGGTCCATGTGCTGCCCTGCGATCTTGCCGAGGCGGCCGCCGTCGAGGCGCTCGTCCCCGCCGCTGACGCCGCGATGGGCGGCGTCGACATTCTCGTCAGCATTGCGGGCGTGACGAAAGACAATCTCTTCATGCGCATGAAGGACGAGGAATGGGACCAGGTCATCGCCGTCAATCTGACGGCGACGTTTCGTCTCGCCCGCGCCTGTCTCAAGAGCATGATGCGCAAACGGCACGGCCGCATCATCGGGATTTCCTCCGTGGTCGGCGTCATCGGCAACCCCGGTCAGGGCAATTACGCCGCCTCGAAGGCGGGCATGATCGGCATGTTCAAGAGCCTCGCGGGCGAAGTCGCGACGCGCGGAGTCACGGTCAATTGCGTCGCGCCGGGCTTTATCGAAACGCCGATGACCGCCGTCCTCAATGAGAAACAGCGGGCCGCCGTGCTCGCGGCCGTGCCGATGGGCCGGCTCGGGACCGGCGCCGACGTCGCGGCGTCGGTTGTCTATCTGGCTAGTTCGGAAGCCGCCTATGTGACCGGCCAGACCCTGCATGTTAATGGAGGAATGGCAATGATTTGAGGTGATTAAGCCGAGTTTCCGGCGCGTTGCGCCGGCTCTCGCCAATAGGAATGAAGTGTGTTACGAAGCCAGCGTTGAGCAGTCAGGTAGCGATTTTGCGGGATTGAAGGGCCAGATTCTGGGACTTCGGCTCGCCGCCGTGCGTGCAATCTCGAACCGTCGGACTTTCCGATCAAGATAGCGAGCAGTGCGCAAGGGATGTCGCCCATCGCCGCGCATCGACGTCGGCTAATGTCGACAAATGAGTAGGACGAGGATTAAACGACCATGAGCGATGTCGCCGAGCGGGTAAAAAAGATAGTCATTGAGCATCTCGGGGTAGATGCGGACAAAGTCGTCGACAATGCCAACTTCATCGAGGACCTTGGGGCCGATTCGCTGGATACCGTCGAATTGGTCATGGCGTTCGAGGAGGAGTTCAGCGTTGAAATTCCCGATGACGCCGCCGAAACGATCGTGACCGTCGGCGACGCGGTTAGTTTCCTGGAGAAGGCGACGGCGGCTTGAGGTTTTGGGTCGCCGCCGGACGACCGCGATATTTTTCCTGATGAGATGCGCTGCGGGAGGGCCAGGGCGTCCGGCGTTCGCCGGGGCGCGTCGTGGCGTATTGGCCGGGTTGGAATATGCGTAGGGTAGTCATCACCGGTCTTGGCATGGTGTCGCCGCTCGCCTGCGGCGTCGAGCCGACCTGGAGACGCTTGCTTGCAGGCGAAAGCGGCGCCCGAATCATCGAAACCTTCGATACGTCCGATCTCTCCTGCAAGATCGCCATGCCGGTTCCGCGCAGCGGCGCCGCGGCCTTCCATCCGGACGACTGGATGGAGCCGAAGGAGCAGCGCAAGGTCGATGATTTCATTCTCTACGCCGTCGCCGCGGCGACGCAGGCGCTGGCCGACGCCGGCTGGAAGCCGCAGAGCTATGAAGATCAGATCGAAACCGGCGTTCTCATCGGCTCCGGCATAGGCGGCCTCGGCGGCATCGCCGAGACTGCGGTGATTTTGCACGAGAAGGGGCCGCGCCGCGTTTCTCCCTTTTTCATTCCGGGCCGGCTGATCAATCTGGCCGGCGGCTATGTCTCCATCCAGCACGGCCTGCGCGGACCTAATCACGCGGTCGTCACGGCCTGCTCGACAGGTGCGCACGCGATTGGCGACGCGGCGCGCCTGATCGGGCTCGGCGATGCGGAGGTCATGGTGGCGGGGGGCGCCGAATCGCCGATCAGCCGCATCGGCATCGCCGGATTCGCCGCCTGCCGGGCCCTGTCCACAGGCTTCAACGACAGGCCGAAGGAGGCGTCGCGGCCTTACGACAAAGATCGCGACGGATTTGTCGTGGGGGAGGGCGCCGGCTGCGTCGTTCTCGAAGCCTATGAGCACGCCAGGGCCAGGGGCGCCCGCATCTACGCGGAACTTGTCGGCTACGGCATGTCCGGCGACGCCTATCATATCACGGCGCCGCAGCCGAGCGGCGACGGCGCCTATCGCGCCATGGGCAGCGCCATCAAGCGGGCCGGCATCTCGCCGGGCGAGATCAATTATATCAATGCCCACGGCACGTCGACGCCTCTTGGCGACGAGATCGAGCTGCAGGCGGTGCAGCGCCTCGTCGGCGACGGCGTGAATTCCCTGTCGATGTCTTCGACGAAATCGGCGATCGGACATCTTCTCGGCGCCGCCGGCGCCGTCGAGGCGATTTTTTCGGTCCTCGCCATCCGCGATCAGATCGTGCCGCCGACGCTGAATCTCGATCATGTCTCGATGGATACGAGGATCGATCTCGTTCCGCACAAGGCGTGCAAGCGCAATGTCGAATTCGTTCTGTCGAATTCATTCGGCTTTGGCGGGACGAATGCCTGCTTGATCTTCAAGCATGCCGAATAGGCCGGCCTAAGGCGACGCGCCTGGCGAACGAACCCGAATTAGCCATATTTTTTTGGTTCGCTGCCGCCCGACGGGCCAACGAAAATTGCGGTCCGTCAAACCGTCGAGCGGCGATATAATGACGGGATCGAGGCGGCCGGGTGAGTTGAGTTAATGGGCGGCGAGCCACCAAAAGACCAGGACAAAAAAGCAGGGCAACCCCCGGAGTCGCGCGCTGGAGGCCGTTCCTCCGGCTATAGGGTCGCGCCGCAAAGTCCGAACGAAGCCCTCCAGCCGGAGGCGGCGCCCCCGCCGCCGCCTTTGCCGCCAAGCCGGCGCCGGCCCATTCTCTCGGCGGTCAGCGGCTTCCTCTCGTTTCTGCTGATCGCCGCTGTCGTCGCCATGCTCGGCGTGATCTGGAGCGAACAGCGCATGCGGGAGCCAGGCCCGCTCACCGCCGACAAGGTCCTTTATATCGTTCCGGGAACCGACCTGCCGGAGATCATCGGCGAACTCGAGCGCGAGGGCGTGATCGACAGTCCTTTCGCGCTGAATATCGCGCTTCTGGTTGAAGGCAAACGCTCGAAAGTGAAGGCCGGCGAGTATCTCTTCAAGCAAGGGGCGAGCTTGCGCGAGGTGATGGATACGCTTGTCAGCGGCAAGCAGATTTTGCATGCGATCAGCATCCCCGAAGGGCTGACGACGCTCCAGATCGTCGAGCGCCTGCGCGATAGCGACGTTCTCATGGGCGATGTCAAGGATTTGCCCAAGGAAGGCAGCCTGCTGCCCGATACCTACAAGGTCGCGCGCGGGGACTCCCGGGTCGGTCTCCTCAAGAAAATGCAGGACGATCAAAAGAAGTTCGTCGATCAGCTCTGGGCGCGCCGGGCCGGCAATCTTCCGCTTCATTCGCCTTATGAACTCGTGACGTTGGCCTCGATCGTCGAAAAGGAGACGGGCAAGGCCGACGAAAGATCGCGGGTCGCCAGCGTTTTCCTGAACCGGCTGTCGAAGCACATGCGGCTGCAGTCCGATCCGACCATCGTCTACGGTCTCGTCGGCGGCAAAGGCACGCTTGGGCGCGGCATTGCGGACAGCGAGATCAGAAAGCCGACTCCCTATAACACCTACGCGATCGATGGGCTGCCGCCAGGTCCGATCGCCAATCCGGGCAGGGCCGCGCTCGAGGCGGTGGCGAACCCCTCCCGCACGCAAGATCTTTACTTCGTCGCCGATGGAGCCGGGGGCCACGTCTTCGCTGAAACGCTCGACCAGCACAACCGCAACGTGCAGCGCTGGCGCGCAATCGAAAAAGACGCGAAGGACAAGGCTGGCGCTGGCGCTGACGGAGAGGTGGATAAGACGGCGCCGCCGCCGAGCGTCCCGGGTCCGGCCGGAGGCGCTCCGGCGCCCGCGGGGGCCGTGCGCAGCGATCAGCACGGAGAGATCGAAGGGCAGGGGTCCATCTACGGGGCCTTGCCGGCCTCGCTGGAGCCGCCGGCGGCCTCAGGCGCCGCCAGCTCGCCAACGATGGCGCAGGCCTATGGCGCAGGGCTCCTGAGCCTTGCCAGGTCAGCGTCGTGGACGGCGGAGGCGAAGCCGGGCCGTGCGAGCAAGACGTCCGGCAATCAGGCGGCTTCGAGGCCGCCATCGAGCGCTCTCGCGTTGGGACCCGGCCTCGCCGAACTCGGCATCTCTCTGCGAGGCGCCGTCGGGGCTATCGACCTCGATGGTCCAGTCTCCGACTCCGAGTCGGCGGAAGGTCCGGCGGCTGCCGGCGCCGATCGGCGCGCCGCTACCCCGGCGCAGGCTTTGAGCCGCGCCGACGCCGGCCCGGCGCAGTCTGCGGCCCCGCAGCAAACAGAGGTCGCGCCGCACGCCGACCGGATCGCCAGCGCCGCGCCGGCGGGCGAGGGCAGGGCCGTTCACGCCTCCATTATCGATGTTTCGGAGGGGACGCCGCTCGATCCTCTGCTCGACAAAACCTATGATTTGAATACGGCGAAGACGGTGCCCACGGCAAAGCAGTTGGCCCTGCCGAATTAGAGCGCTTCTCCTATACGGCCGTCCCGAAAAGATCATAGGCGTCGGCCTTCTCGATCTTCACATTGACGATCTCGCCGACGCGCAGGGGGCGCTTCGAGACGATGTGAACCTTGCCGTCGATGTCGGGCGCGTCGCCCTTGCTGCGTCCTTCGGCGGCCCGCGGCGCGGCCTGATCGACGATGACCGCGAGCCGCTTGCCGATCTTGTCCTTCAGCTTGCGCGCGCTAATGGCCTGCGCCTGCTCCATGAAGCGGCGATAACGTATCTCCCGCGTCCGCGGCTCGACCTCGGGCAGGCCGAGATGATTGGCGGCGGCGCCTTCGACTGGCTCATATTTGAAGGCGCCGACCCGGTCGAGTTTCGCTGCGGCGAGCCAGTCGAGGAGGAAGGCGAAATCGGTTTCCGTTTCGCCCGGAAAGCCGACGATGAAGGTGGACCGGATCGTGATGTCGGGACAGATGGAGCGCCAGCGTCCGATCCGCTCCAGCGTTTTCTCCTGATCGCCCGGCCGCTTCATCGCGCGCAGGACGCCGGGGCTCGCATGCTGGAATGGAATGTCGAGATAGGGCAGCACGAGGCCCTCCGCCATCAGTTCGATGACTTCGTCGACATGCGGATATGGATAGACGTAGTGGAGCCGGACCCAGACGCCGAGCGCGCCGAGTTCGCGGACGAGATCGATAAATTTCGCCCTGATGGCGCGCTCGTGGAAGAGGCTTTCGGAATAGCGCAGGTCAAGGCCATAGGCGCTGGTGTCCTGGGAGATGACGAGCAACTCCCTGACCCCGGCGGCGACGAGCTTTTCGGCTTCGCGGAGAACGTCGGCGGCGGGGCGCGAGACGAGATCGCCGCGCAATTTCGGAATGATGCAGAAAGAGCAGCGATTGTTGCAGCCTTCCGAGATCTTCAGATAGGCGTAGTGGCGCGGCGTGAGCTTGACGCCTTGCGGCGGCAGAAGATCGAGGAACGGATCGTGCGGCGGTGCGACGGCCGCGTGAACCGCCTGCATGACCGATTCAAAGTCTTGCGGTCCGGTGATGCTGAAGAGGTTCGGAAATTTGGCTTCGATCGCCTCGGGCTCCGCGCCCATGCAGCCGGTGACGATGATTTTGCCGTTTTCGGCCGCCGCGGCGCCGATCGCCGCGAGCGATTCGGCCTTGGCGCTGTCGAGAAAGCCGCAGGTGTTGACGATGACGGCCGCCGCCCCGTCATAAGTTTTGGTTAGCTCGTAACCTTCGGCCCTGAGGCGGCTGATGATCTGTTCGCTGTCGACGAGGGCCTTTGGGCAGCCGAGCGACACGAACGCAATTCTTGGCGCCGCGGCGCGCGCGAAGTCGCCGCCGGAAGCAGGTTCGGAAAGATCTTGGTTAGAGTTCATGGGCGTGCTTGGCACGCCTGAGGAGGCCTTGCAAGGGCAAGACGAGCGCCGTCCGCCGGCGCGCATGTCCCTCAAGACGCAGAAAACCCGGCCGTTGCTGGCCGGGCTTTCTTTTGTCTTCCGCCTTGAAAGTCAAAGCTCGAAAGCTTTGTCTCAGTACTTGGCGACGACCGGAGCGGGCGCGGCGGTGTCGAACTTGTAGCTGAAGCCGACCTGAACGCGGTTCTCGTTGATCGTGCGATTGCCGTAAGCGCCGACCGCGCCCAGGACCGGGAGCACGCCGTAGGAATTGCTGGCGTAAACGGTGGAGTGACCGAACTGGGCGTAGCGATATTCAGCCCGGATCGACCAGTTGTTGGTGACGGCGTATTCGAGACCGCCGCCGACCGTCCAGCCGACTCGGGTGGTGGAGTTGCTGTCATAGCCGTACGGCGTCGAAATACTGCCGTTGAAGCCGGCGAAAGCGACGCCGCCGGTGGCGTAAAGCAGGACGCGGTCCCAAGCGTAGCCGATGCGGCCACGAATCGAACCCTGCACGCCGAGGTTGCCGGTGATCGTCGTCGGCACATAGAAGCCGAGCGGATTAGCGAAACCGCCAATGAAGGGGTCGCCGGAGATGGTCTTTTTGAGGCTCGACCCGTCGACGTCGCCTTCGAGGCCGATGACGAACTGGCTGAGCTGCAGATTGTAGCCGACATGCGCGCCGCCGATGA
>JBKQMI010000125.1:0-19406 GCA_052146775.1 Methylocella sp.
AGCCATCGCCCAGGCGCTTGCCGAGTTCAAACCACAAGAATGCGCAAACTACATCGCAAACGCAGGATATCGCCAGGCAGCGTGAAAATGCTCTAGCTCCAGGCGAAGGCGGGCGCGCCGATGGTCGGCGCTTCGGCGCCTTGTCGCCCGCCGCCCGCAACGATTGCGGAAACGCTGGCAGCGGCATCATGTCGTCGCCGGGATCGAGCAGCCGGACGCCGCAATCCGCTGGCGCAAGGCTGGCGATCAGGAGCAGCGCGGCGAGCGGCCATGGCGCCGCGCGCGCCGGCGTCAACCGGAGTGGTCGAGGCATCCGAGGCGTCTCCCGCAGCTGTCGCACGTCAATCGGCCGCCCTCTCTCGCCAGTTTTGCCGCAAACCGCCTTCGCAGGCCAGCGCAAACCGGGCGCGCGGCGGAACGGGGCGCCTCGTCCTGACCACGATGGACTGCGCGTTCTTCCCCCGCGTACGAAAGCTTCGCATTGATCTTCGAGGCGGAAACTGGAAAAAGGGGGGCGGGCGCATCCGGCGTCCGCCGCGCAAACCCTAAAGGACAGCAACGATGGCGTCTGCCTGCACCGCAGGGCTCGATACCGGCTTCGTCGCGCTTGGCTACGCCAAGGTCGGCGTTCTTGGAATCGTCCAGGGCATTACCGAGCTTCTGCCGATTTCGTCGACGGCGCATATGCGCATCGTGCCCGCTCTGCTCGGCTGGCAGGATCCCGGCTCCGCTTTCTCGGCGGCGATGCAACTGGCGGCTCTGGCCGCCGTCGTCAGCTATTTCTGGAGCGATGTGCGCGGCCTCGCCGTCGGTTCGGTCCAGGCGGCGCTGCGGCGCGATTTTCAGGACTGGAACTTTCGCTTCGCGAGCTGGATCGTTCTGGCCACAATCCCGATCCTCGTCGCCGGCGTCTTGCTGGCGCCGGTTCTCAACGCCTGCGGCTCGCCGCTGCGCACCCTCACGGTGATCGGCATCTCCTGCATCGTGATGGCGGCGCTGCTCGCGCTCGCCGAGATCTATGCGCGCCCGAAACGGACCATGGACCACGCGACGCTGATGGACGCCGCCGTCGTCGGCCTCGCGCAGGCCGGCGCCCTCATTCCGGGCGTGTCGCGCTCGGGCTCGACATTGACGGCGGCGTTGTTCCGCGATTTCCGGCGCGACGAGGCGGCGCGCTTTTCGTTTCTGCTCGGCATTCCGGCGATCGCCGCGGCGGGCGTCAAGGAGCTGTTTGAGCTGCACAAGGCCCATCTCGACGCGCAGGGCTGGTCGATCCTGGCCTTCGGCCTCGTCATCGCCTCGATCTCCGCTTTTGGCGCGATCTGGGGCCTCCTGCGCATCCTCGAGCGCTTTTCGGCCTGGCCCTTCGTCGTCTATCGCGCGGTGCTCGGAATTATTCTTCTCGTCGCCGTCTTCGCCGGCTGGCTGCCGAACTGAGGCCACGACCCCTTAATGCGCCGTCGCAAAACGACCCAAAGCGGAAAGTGAGTTCAGAACCCTTGATGACGGGAGTGGGCCGATAATTGTCATTCGCACCCGCGGGGCTAATGACTACCTCCCGCTCCGCGCTCGTCGATACAATCGAGGAGGGCAGGCGACGGATTTCGCTCGGAAGGACGCTTTCACCCCAGCCCAAAAGCCGAGGGTTGGGCCGGAACGATGAAACGTGGATTGGTGAATTGCGGGAAGGCGCCGCCGCCGGTCGGATCGCGCCATAAAGGCCAAAACTGGCATACCTATTGTCGGTAATGTTTCGTCCCTGGAAATACAACTCGACGCCGTCGACGATCTCGTAGCCCACCTCCGCATCGAGCACGAGATAGCCGTCGGGCTGTGCCTGGGAGATTGGCCTCATCGCCGCGCAGATACTGGCCGGAGGCGATGGTGAGATCGAGGCCGACATGGAGTTTCGGCAGGATCTTGTAACCAAGCGCCAGCTTTTTGGCTCGCGCTCCCTACGAACAGACTCAAAGCGCTGATTCCCGGCTTTTGGGATTAGAACGAAATTGCCGAGACGACTCGATCGATACCCGACATTAGTGTTTTTGGGGAGATGACCCGCCACGCGATCGACGCTCAGTTTAAATATCTGACAAAAGTAACAAAACTTTTTTGCTACCTTCATGAAAGTTATTTATTGCGTGGTTACTACTTGGCCCTCAGCGTCTTTGACTTCGCTAGCTAAAGAGTAGCTTTCCTTGCACTAGCCCTCCTGCGCGAGTCCCTCGCGGAAAAATGCTCTTAATTTTAACAGAGTGGGGCAGGGCCGGCTAACGCGCTCGGCGGGTAGCCGAAGAAGCTCAGCCAGACGACCAAACTTTTAATCATATCAAAACGGGAAAAATCCGATGACATCAAAATTGTGGCTGCACGGAGCGAGCAGCCTCGTTCTCCTGAGCGCGATCCTAGCCGGCGGACAGGATGCAGCCGCCGCGCCGCGGCAGCAGATCGCGACAGGCGCGTTCCTCTCGCCGCTGGCGGCTCCGGGTTCGCAGATCCAGAAGCTGGCGGCGCCGCTGCCCGGTTTCCCGGGCTATGAGGTCGATCACGCCGAGACGACGGCGGTCAGCCCCGACGGAAAGACCATGCTGCTCCTGACCAGCGGCTATAACCTCAATTACGATCACAACGACAATATATCGGCCACCGCATCCGGTGAGTTCATTTTCGTCTTCGACATCTCGCAGGATCCGGCGAAGCAGCTGCAGGTCATCACGATCCCGAACAGCTACAGCGGCATGGTCTGGGCTCCGGACGGAAAGAAATTCTACGTCTCCGGAGGCCAGGACGACAACGTCCATGTCTTCGCCATGAGCGGCAGGCAGTGGGTGGAGACGGGCGCGCCGATCGCGCTCGGCCACGGCAAGGACGGCAGTGGGGACGGTCCGGTCGCCGCCGGCATCGGCATCACCGCCGATGGCGCGACCCTGATCGTCGCCAATTACATGACCGACTCGATCACGCTGGTCAATCTCTCCACGGGCAGCGTCAAGGCCGAACTCGACCTTCGTCCCGGCAAGAGCGATCCGGCACGGTCGGGCGTGCCGGGCGGCGAGTTTCCATTCTGGGTGGCGGTCAAGGGCAACGACACCGCCTATGTGTCGAGCGAGCGCGATCGCGAGATCGTCGTCGTCGCTCTGACCGGCGCCAGCCCCCTGGTCACCGCGCGGATTCCGGTTCAAGGCAACCCGAACAAGATGGTGCTCGACCGAGCGCAGAGGCGGCTATTCGTCACCGCCGATAATTCCGATCTCCTCTACACGATCGACACAAAGACGAACCAGATCGTCGATCATGTCTCGACCACCGCGCCGGCCGAATTCTTCGACGACGGCGCCACACCCAAGGGCAGCAACCCGAACAGCGTCACCCTGTCGCCTGACGAGTCGACCGCCTACGTCACGGACAGCGCGACCAACGCGCTCGCCGTGATCAGCCTGACCGGGCAGCGCGCCAAGGTCCAGGGCCTGATCCCCACCGGCTGGCTGCCGAACTCGGTGTCGACCAGCCGCGACGGCAGGACGCTCTTCATCGCCGACGGCAAGGGTCCGGCCGGCCCCAATCCGACGATGTGCAGCGATACTACCAACAATAACGCGGGCAACACCGCCTGCGACCTGTCTCAGAAGTATATTTTCCAGGACATGAAGGCGAATCTGCTGACGATCCCGCTGCCGGACAAGGGCAGCCGCCGGGAGGCCGAGCTCGACAATTTGACCCGGCATGTCGTGGAAAATAACGGATTCAACCTGCAGCTCCCGGAGGAAGACGCCGAGACGATGCGGTTTCTGCGTCAGCACATTCACCACGTGATCTATATCGTCAAGGAGAACCGCACCTACGATCAGATCCTCGGCGATCTTCCGATGGGCAATGGCGACCCCAAACTCACTCAATGGGGCCAGAAGGTGACGCCGAATTTTCATGCGCTCGCGACCAAATTCGTCGATCTCGACAATTTCTATTGTAGCGCAGAGGTCAGCATGGATGGTTGGCAGTGGTCGACCTCAGGCCGCAATACGGACACCAACGCCAAGACCGTGCCGGTCAATTACGGCAAGGGCGGCGCCGATTACGACAGCGAGGGCGACGACCGCAGCGACGACGTCGCACTGGCGACTCCGGCGGAGCGTCACGCCCTCAACGGCAATGTCACGCTGGACCCCAACTATCTGCCGGGTTCCGCCAATGAGATGGCGATCGACGGTCCAACCGGAGTGCAGGCCGCCGGCTATCTCTGGAGCAATGTCCTCGCGGCGGGCCTCACCTTCCGCAACTATGGTGTTTATGCGGACGAGGCTCCGGGCGTCGGCAATCCCTTCGTCAAATATCCAGCCAAGACAGCAACCAAGGTCAGCATCCCGTCCGACCCGGTCATCGCCAATTACACGGACCCCTACTACTATCCATGGGAAATGGGCTACCCCGATTTCTATCGCTACTCCGAGTGGGCGCGGGAGTTCAACGGCTTCGTCGCCGCCGGGAACCTGCCGAGCCTGGAGATCATGCGGCTGCACCGCGACCATATGGGCCATTTCGGCAACAGCTCGATCGATGGCACCGGGACGCCGGAAGCCGAGGAGGCCGACAATGACTTCGCGGTCGCCCTGCTGATCGACAAAGTGGCGCACAGCCCCTATGCGTCCGACACACTGGTCTTCGTACTCGAGGACGATGCTCAAGATGGCGGCGACCATGTCGACGCCCATCGCAGCACCGCTTATGTCGCCGGCCCCTATGTCAAACAGGGCAAGGTCGTCTCCACTTACTACACCACGGTCAACATGGTGCGGACGATCGAGGAGGTGCTCGGCCTGCCGCACCAAAATCTGCATGATGGCGGTGTCCTCCCGATGACGGAGGTGTTCGACGCGTCGAAGGCGAAATGGACCTTCAATGCAAAGCCGTCGCAATATCTCCGCAACACCACGCTGCCGATCAACTGGGCGGCCTATGGCATCAGCACCGGCGATGCCGCGCCGATGCCGACCCATGATGCCGCCTGGTGGGAGGAGCAGACAAGCGGCCTGAGCTTCGCCCAGGCGGACCATGTCGACCCGCAGCTCTTCAACCGCATCCTGTGGAAGGGGCTGATGGGCGACAAGCCTTATCCGACGGTCCGCTCTGGAATGGATCTGCGCGAGAGCCGCGAAGAGCTGCTGAAGGCCGCAGGCGTGGCGACCGAAGCCTCTGCCGCCTCGGCGCAAAGCGCGAGCGTTCAGTGATCTGATCGTCCAACGATAGGAAAGGAGCCGGCCGGGAGAGCCTATCCCGCGCCGGCTCCTTCGGCTCGAGACCATAGGGAGCGGCGGCGACCATGGTTCATGGAGGCTGACGAGCTTGGTCATCCGGCGGGCATCGCAGGTGCTTGCGGGTGAGCCTCGGCATCATGGAGAGCAGCCTGATGAACCATTGCTGACCATGCTCAGCCTTTAGTGAACGGCTGCTTTGGGCGCATTGACGTCATTTAGGCGGTTTGAGTGAATGGCCGCTTTCTCCCCATCTGCGACATTTCGCTAACCGCTGTCGCTGTAGCATTTCCGCAGCGTGGCTGCCTGTTACGACAAGCTTGCCGGCGCATTTCTCGCTATGCTTCAACTCAATGTGGCTCGGGCTCCGCGCTTATGCGCGACGTCCGAGGCCGCGCCGTCAGCTAGGCCCCGGCGGATCGTTCGGCGCCAGCATGGCCTCGGGACGCACCAGCGCGTCGAAGGTCTCGGCGTCGACGAGGCCGGAGGCGAGCGCCTCCTCGCGCAGGGTGGTTCCGTTCGCGTGGGCCGCCTTGGCGATGCGCGCCGCCGCGTCATAGCCGATGCGGGGCGACAGCGCCGTCACCAGCATCAAGGATTGCCCGACGAGGGCTTTTATGCGTTTCAGGTCCGGCCGTAGACCCTCGACGCAATAGACGCGGAAGCTGTCGCAGGCCTCGGTCAGAAGGCGCAGGCTTTCGAGGAAGGCGGCCGCGATCACGGGCTTATAGACGTTGAGTTCGAAATGGCCTTGCGAGCCGGCGAAAGTGATGGTCGCCTGATTGCCGAAAACGCGGGCGCACACCTGCGTCAGCGCCTCGACCTGCGTCGGATTGACCTTGCCCGGCATGATCGAGGAGCCGGGTTCGTTCTCGGGCAGGATCAGTTCGTGCAGGCCGCAGCGCGGCCCGCTCCCGGCCATGCGAATGTCGCCGGCGATCTTGAACAGGCTCGCCGCAATGCTGTTCAGGGCCCCATGTGCGAACACCATCGCGTCATGGGTTGCGAGCGCCTCGAATTTATTCGGCGCCGAAACGAAGGGGAGGCCCGTCTCCGCGGCGATCCGCTCGGCCACCGCCTCGCCAAAGCCGCGGGTGGAGTTCATGCCCGTGCCGACCGCGCCGCCGCCCTGGGCGAGGCGATAAAGGCCCGGCATCGTCGCCTCCAGCCGTTCGAGGCCGAAATGAACCTGCGCCGCATAGCCCGAAAATTCCTGGCCGAGCGTCACGGGCGTTGCGTCCTGCATATGCGTGCGGCCGATCTTGACGATCGACGCGAAGCTTTCGGCCTTGTCCGCCAGCGCCTCCCCGAGGCGGCGCAACGCCGGCTCGAAACGCGCCTTGATGAAGAGCACGGCGGCGATGTGCATCGCGGTCGGGAAGCAATCATTCGATGACTGCCCGAGATTGACATGATCGTTGGGGTGAACCGGATGTTTTTCGCCGCGCGCGCCGCCGAGCATCTCGCTGGCGCGATTGGCGATCACCTCATTGACGTTCATGTTGGTTTGCGTGCCCGATCCCGTCTGCCAGATGGGCAGGGGGAACTCACCGTCGAGACGCCCGCTTTCGACTTCGCGCGCGGCGGCTGCGATCGCCTCCGCGAGGGCGGGCGGCAACAGGCCAAAATCGCGATTGACGCCGGCGGCGATTCGCTTGATGCGGGCGAGGGCGTGAATGATCGCGATCGGCACGGTTTCGCCGCCGATCGCGAAATGGATCAGCGAGCGCTGCGTCAACGCGCCCCAGTAGCGCGCTTGCGGCACATTGATCGGGCCGAAACTGTCGGATTCGATCCGCGTCGCTGAACTGTCGTCTTGAGGCGAAGTCGCTTGAGGCGCAGTCATTGCTTGGAGCCGATGCTTGGAGCAGATGCTTGGAGCCAACGCTTGGAGCCGATGCAGCAAGTCGATGGAGCTCGCCATCTTTTGACGGCGGATCAGTCGCCGCCGCCGCGCGAGTGGCGTTGTCCGACGAAAACGGGATCCGCCGCCTGCCAATCGCCATCGTCGCCGAACTCGCTGCTGGAGGTGATCGACAACAGTTCGGAAAGCCGGCTGCGCGCGCGGTTGACGCGGCTCTTCATCGTGCCGACCGCGCAGCCGCAGACGCCGGCGGCTTCTTCATAGGAGAGGCCGGAGCCGCCGATCAGGATCAGCGCCTCGCGCTGGTCGGTCGGCAGATGCTGCAGCGCCTCGCGAAAGTCGAGCATGTCCATGTAGCTGTTTTGCCCCGGAGCGGTTGCGAGCCGGCCAGCTATGGCGCCGTCGGAGTCGGCGACTTCGCGCCGGCGCTTGCGATATTCGGAGTAATAGATGTTGCGCAGGATCGTGAACAGCCAGGCTCTGAGATTGGTGCCTTCGACAAAAGACCCGAGCTTGCTCCACGCCTTGACAAGCGTCTCCTGAACAAGATCGTCGGCGCGATCGAGATTGCCGCAAAGCGAGACGGCGAAGGCGCGCAAATTGGGGATCACGGCGAGGATGTCGGCCGTCATCTGGGCGCTCGCCACCGCATCGCCGGCCTCGCCCTGCTTGCGCGGGCCTTGCTGCTCATGCGGGCCTTCGAGACGGTCCTTCTGCGCGATCGTCACGGAGCGTCCTTCTTCAATTGCGGTCCGCCAACGCGTTCGAGCCGCCGCAAAAGATCAAAAAACCGATCGGGAACAGGTTGGGACAGGACGTCGTCGTAAACGCTGCGGAGACCAAGGCCGATCTGATCGACGACATCGGCTCTGCCAGCACATTTCCTCGATCGGGAGGCGGAGACTATGACGCCTTCCGCGAACTCATTCAACCCGATCCCTTCATCCTTGGTCTCGCACTCCTCGCTGGAGCGGATCGTCGCCGTCCTGATCAGCGCCGCGCTCGATTTGGTGGATTTCGTCACCGGCTCGCCTCTGCTGCGGTCGTCGCCATTACTCATCATATCCCCTTCAGCCGGTCTTCATATCGCCGCGTTTCAGCGGTTACGATCCCAGCGATTTCGGCGAGTCTCGACATGCGAGGTCCAGAATCGTCTCCGAAGTCGCGACGCGGGGTAATTTGCAATTAACCCGTATTTGAACGCCGCGGGCCGGACGAAGTTCCCAAAAATGGAACCTTTTGTGTAAGCTGGCATTGTGAAGTTCAGGCGGGGACTCTCCACAGGCGCGTTTGCACAGGGGCTTTTTTGATGTCGATATCTCAGGCGATCTCCTCGCATATTCCTTATTTGCGGCGGTTTTCCCGCGCTCTCACGGGGTCGCAGGCAGGCGGGGACGCTTATGTGCTGGCGACCCTCGAGTCGATCGTCGCGGACCCTTCGGAATTCGAGAACGAACAGGACGTGCGGACCGCGCTCTATCGACTTTTTCTCAAGGTCTGGAGTTCGGTCGCGGTCAATGAACATGTCGACGAGATCGGCTTTTCGAGCGATGAAGCCGGCGCGCATCGCAGCCTCGAAGCCATCACCCTGCGTCCGCGAATAGCCTTTCTTCTCAGCTCGCTCGAGGGCTTCAACACCGCCGAGGTCGCGGCGACCCTCGATTGCTCGATCGACGAAGCCGCCGCGCTGATCGACGCAGCGGGCAAGGAAATCGCCAATCAGATCCGCACCGATGTGGTGATCATCGAGGATGAGCCCTTCATCGCGCTCGATCTGCAGACGTTGGTCGAGGAGCAAGGCCACAGGGTCATCGCCGTCGCGCGCACGCACCGCGAGGCTGTCGAGGCCGTCAACAGGGAGAGGCCCGGACTGATCCTCGCCGATATCCAGCTCGCCGACGGCAGCTCCGGGCTTGAAGCGGTGAATGAAATTCTCGGCTCCTTCTCCGTGCCGGTGATTTTCATCACCGCCTATCCCGAACGCTTCCTGACCGGCGCGCCGCCTGAGCCGGCCTTCCTCATCGCCAAGCCTTTCGGCGTCGACAGCCTCAAGGCCGTCATCAGCCAGGCGCTGTTCTTCGATCGCAAATCGCATCGCAAGGATGAGTCTCAGGCAAAAAACGCGCTGGTTTGAACGTGTTGGTTCGGCGACGCGTTTGATTGCGACCCTGAACGATCAGGCCTTTTGAAAAATCGCGCGGATCGTTGCTACGCGCCGCGCGTTCAAAACAGCTTTCGCTTCGCGCGAAGCGTTCGGCCGAGGATCAGGCCCGCGCCAACCGCGAAAGCTACAAGTGAAAACGGGTTGAGTTGTTTGGCGACCTCGACTCCGGCCTCGATCGCAAGGATTTCCTTGTCGAGGCCGGAATCGCGCAGCGCATTCAGCACGGGAGCGGCGGCGGCGTCGATGTTGGCGGCGAACGCCGGGTTGCGCGGCGGCGGCGGCGCCGCATGTGCGCCGACGGAGGCCGCCGCGAAGGGCGCTTTCGCGGCGTGCTGGACAGGCGCGTTGACGACGGCGGCGTCACTCGACTGCGGGTGCGCGGGGCGCCGCAGCGCGACCAACAGGAAGATGAGGGCGAATATCAGGTAGAGACCGCCGACGCTCGCCCCCGCGACGAGCGGGTTCGTCCGGCTTTCGATAAAGAGGTAGAGATCGATCGTCAGAAAAACCGAAGCCGCGATGGCGCAGCAGGCCGCGAGGACGATGAGGACCGCCGTCCTGATGAGACGCGCAAGCATGTCCTCCAGCGGCGCGGAGGCCTCACGCGCCAGCCGCGAGATCAGCGGGTTCATTGGCGCCCGCGGCTCAACAGTCCGATCGCGAGACCGGCGCCCAGCGCGATCAGAACCGCAACCAAGGGGTTGCGCTCGATCGAGGCTTCAAGCTCGGAGGTCGCGCCGGAAATACGGTCTTTCGCGCCCGCCGCGCCATCGGACAGTTTGTGGCGCGCCACGTCGACGGCGCCAAAAAGCGAATCCGTCGTCGCGGAGGTTTCGGCCTTCACGAGATTGGCGACGGACGCCGTCAGCCTGGCGATGTCGGCGCGCAGCGCGGCGAGATCGGCGGCGAAGTCCTGCGTCGCGTCTTGCGGCGCTTCCTGGAACGGTTTGGCATCGGTCATCTGCTTTGCCCCTTAGTCCTTTGGAGGCGCGCGCCAGGCGCGTCTGTTGAAAAAGGCCGCCACCGTCATCGCGTGCGAGAGCCGCGCTGAAACTACCAGATTCTCCAGCCGCCGGCCATCAAGCAGATCAAATGCGCCTCACATGCCGCCGCGCGTCAACAGCACGACGACGATGATGACGAGAACGAGGCCGAGCAGGCCGGACGGCCCATAGCCCCATGAGCGGCTGTACCCCCACGAGGGCAGGGCGCCGACCAACATCAAAACCACGACGATGAGGAGGATTGTCGTAAGCGACATAAAGAACTCCATGTTTGAATGCGAGGGCCGCCGTGACGTCGGAACTCGCGCCGGCTCGTAGAGGTTCCGCCGCTTGATCTCCAATGGGAGGAACGGCGCGCGGGATCGATTTGAAATCTTGTCACCCGCCAGGCCGGACGGCCCGCATTGGCGCATCCTGCGGATCGCCCTCGTCCGGAGGATCGGGATCGCCGAGGGGCGGCAACGGATCGTCGCCGGGATTCCACCATGGGAGGGGCGTGGGATCTGGAGCTGGAACCTCGGGCTCCGGAGGCTGCGGCGGCAACTCGGGTGGCGTGATATCCGGCGGCGTAATGTCGGGGTTTGGCGCAGGCTCGGGCGGTTTTGGAGCCTGTTGCGCGGGTAGGTCTGTGCGTTCGGGCAAGATGCGGTCCCTCCAGAATTGAAAACGCGCCGGCGGCGGCGAACGCCTCTGCGCGAGCGAGGTTCCGGGCGTTATTTTCGGTACCGGAAAAGCAGGGGCCGCGTTCAGCATATCAGCGTTGCGTCTGGATCTGGTCAATATCGTCTCCGCCGAAAGGGGAGGGCTATCTGAAGCTCTCGCTCGTTTCCTGTCCTGTTGCGCTTTTTTCCGCCGCGAGCGTGGCCGAGAAAGTCGCCTTTCACATGCTGAACGCATAGACCGGCAATCGCCTGAAGCCGCAATATGTCGACGCCGAAATCGAGTTTCGAGGCTGGACGGGGCGATCTTTTGCGGCCGGCGTCCTTGAAGGGGTTGCGCGAAGACGAGGATCCGCGCGACATCGTGCGGGAGGTCGCGGTCGCGCCGGATTCTTCATTGCCCGCGGCGCCGAAGGCCGCTTCGCGGCGACAGGCGAAGGCGAGAGCGATGAGCGCGCGGACCACCGTGAAGCTGACGCATCCAGATCGCGTATTGTGGCCGCGGGCGGGCTTCACCAAGCAGGTGCTGGCCGATTATTACGCGTTAGCCTGGCCCTTCATGGCGCCGCATGTCGTCTCGCGCCCGCTCGCCCTGCTGCGCTGCCCGGCCGGGATAAGCCAGGGTTGCTTCTTCCAGAAACATCAGCTCGAAGGCGCGGAGGGGCACATCGTCTCAAAGCAAGATCCGCATGACGGGAAATCTCTCGTCGGCATCAACGATCTCGACGGATTGATCGCGCTGGTTCAGGCGAGCGTTCTCGAAATCCATCCCTGGGCGGCGAAATTCGACGATCTTGAAGCGCCGGACAGGCTCATTTTCGATCTTGATCCGGGTGAGGGAATCCAATGGGCCGACCTTGTCCGCGCCGCGCGAGACGTGCGCGCGCGCCTCGCCGACGACGGCCTTGAGAGCTTCGTCAAAACCTCCGGCGGCAAGGGCCTCCATGTCGTCGCGCCGATCGCGCCGCGATCCTCGTGGGAGGATGCCAAGGCCTATTGCCGCGATGTCGCGCGGGCCTTGGCGGCGGCGGCGCCCGACCGCTTGACCGCGACGTTCGCGAAGCGCGAGCGCGGCGGGCGTATCTATGTCGATTATCTGCGCAATGCGCGGGGCGCGACCGCCATCGCCGCCTATTCGACGCGGGCGCGGCCGGAGGCGGGCGTCTCGACGCCTCTGGAATGGAGCGAACTCGAATCGATCCAAAGCGGCGACCATTTCAGGCTGGGCAATATCGCCCGCCGCCTGCAAAATCTGCGCGCCGATCCGTGGCGCCGCATGGCCGAGGCAAAGCGGGCGTTGCCGGCGAAAAGTAACGCTCAGCGCGCGGTGAAATGAACTTTACGGCCCTCAGGACTTCCTTCGCGTGAGATCGCGAGAGGAGTTTTGCGATGCGACGTGAAACGAATATTTTTGATCGGGCAAGGACAAGCGTTAGCGAGGCCGCGGGCCGCAAAGCCGTGTTCGGCGATCCAGCCCATTTTCATAATGATGAGACGGGAGCCGCGTAGCTCGGCGTTTGGGGTTCGCGAATTGAAGGATGCTTTGGCATCACTGGATGAGCGAGGGCGGCATCGTCAGCGCCGGAACCTTGACGCCATTCTGGGTCGAGTAGGTGACCTTGTAGGCGCGGATGAGATGTTCGCTCGGAAAGGAAACGTAAAGGCGCGAGCGCGCCTTGTCTAAGGCGATCCCAAAGGGCGAAGATGGCAGATTGGTCAGCAATTTCCGCGCCGAGACCGGCGCCTTTCCGGTAACGGCGATGTCCATGCCGTCCGGGTCGGTGTAGAAAATATTGTGACTGGCGTCGACTACCGCCGCAAAAGCGGCGCCGCTCAATGGAAGGATATGGTTGGTCACCCATGCGTAGCAACTCGGGTCCATCGAACATCCGGCAACGTTATTAGCAAAATCCTGAGCGTGTCCGGACAGGAGCAACTGCGTATCATAGATATTGGCGTTGCCGCCCATGCGCGGGAAAGTCTCAAGCATAAAAATCTGCCCATTGTCGTAGGCAAGGGCGTATTTCGTCCCGGACGGCATTTCAGTATATGTTTGAAGCTGACTGTAGGCGGTGAAAGTGACGGTTTGGCCCGGAAGGCCTAGAGTGCGATTATATGGCAGGACGACATCATTCGTGTAGGCGTTTATTTCTCCGGCCCCGGTGCTGGAGCTAATGCCAATCGACTGATAGAGAATATTATCGGCGTCAAAGGCCATGGTGATCGGGCTGTCGCCGGGCGGTACGGGCATCGAATTGAGCGACTGTCCCTGCGCATTATAGACATTGATATGGCCGCCCGCGCCGACAATCCCGGCATAAACGAGCCCATTGCCGTTGACGGCGAGCGAGAAAGGATTGCTCACAGTCGCGAACGCTGAAAACGCGTTGGCGTTCGGGTTGTAAGCAAAGATCTGACTGCTGGTCGGATCGGCGATATAGAGCGATCCGCTGTTCTGGTCGACGGCGAGCCCATAGGGCGATTTGAGCGTTCCGGCCTCCGCCCCGCTCCCCAGCGTCGAAGCGACGAATATCGGCGCGATCACAGCCGCGGCCTTCGCAATACGTTCGATATTCATGGCAGGTCCCCGTTTTCGAGAAGGTCTCGATGTGGGGGATTTAGCCATCTGCAGCGCGGCGCATGAGTGGGGCTTCACACAATGCGGCGCGGGCGCAAGCGCCGGGAAGAAAGATCGTCTTCAAGGCGCACCCTCAGATGGCGGAGGAGGCGCCGGCGAAGGAGTGCGGCGCCGGGCTGATCGGCGTCGCGGTCCCATTGTCGATTTCGAGCACCGACAGGCCGCGCTCATTGGCGCCGTCGGGCTGGAAGCGGAACACGCCGTCCGCTCCGTTGAAGCCCGAGCGGTTGGTGAGGACATTGTCCGAATAGCGCTGCGAGCCCTGCGTATGCGCCAGCGCGGCGGCGAGCGAGACGGCGTCATAGCTGAGCGTTGCGATGCGCGGCGGTTCGACGCCATATTTGGCGCGGTAGCGCGTCGCGAAGGCGTTGAATCCGCCGTTTTCAGGCGCCGAGAACCAGGCCCCCTGAAGCGCGGGAAGCTTCAAGACCCGCGCGTCGTTCCAGAGGCCCGTTCCGAGAAGCTGCGCTTTCTTGCCGTTGATCCCCGCGGTAGTGAGGGCCTGCGAGACGGAGGGCATGGCGTCGGCCTGTTCGGGAATGAACAGCGCGTCGATCTGATCGCCGAGCGCGGCGATTTTCTGCGCCGCGGCGGCGAGCGTCTGCGGCTGGTAGTGCTCGATCGTCAAGACGCGAATATTGTCGCGCGCCGCGGCCTGCTGAAAGGCGGCCTCGGTGACGCGGCCGTAGTCGCTGTCGGGTATGAGCGCGGCGATCGATTTCTTGCCCCTGGAGGCGGCGAAATCGATGATGCGGTCGACATAGGATTCGGCGAGGAAAGAGAGCAGATAAACGCCGTGTCCGCCCGCCGAGGCGTCGGTCGAGAAGGCGATGACCGACTTTCCGGCGCCATGGGCGACGCGCCCGGCCTCGCGCACGCTTGGGGCGAACAGCGGCCCGATGATGAGATCGGCGCCGTCCGTGAGCGCTTCCTGCGCCGCCGTCGCGGCGCCGTCCGGCGTCGAGCGGTCGTCCTTCACGAGCAAGGTGAGATCGTTGCCTCCGGCCTCGGTCAAAGCCAGCTCGGCCGCGTTGCGCATCGCAACGCCAACGGTGCTTGGGCCGCCCGAGGTCTGGGTCAGCGGCAGGAGGAGGCCGACCTTGACCGGACCCGAGCCGATCTGTCCGGCCGGCGCGGTCGGCGGCGGAGCATCGGCCTTTTGCGCCGGGGCGATCTGATCGGCCGGCACGCGTCCAAACGGCCCGCCGGCGGATCCGCAGCCCGCAAGAGCCAGCGCGAGAGGCAGGATGGCGAGGGCGCTCGCAAGTTTAAAGCTAAGGCCGGCGGCGCGCGACAAAGCTCTCATGAAGGCGATCCCCACGCGCTTGCGCGCATTCCAGCATGTTTCCAAAGCGGGATGAGGAAAAATGGAAACCGGCTTTCCGCCCGCGTCCCGCCAACCCTAGATCGTGTTACCATAAATTTCGTGGCGAGGTTCAGTCACAAAATTGAAGCGCTGGCAATAGAAACCGGGAAAAGCGCCGGGCGTTCCGGCGAGCTTGCTTGCGGACCGGCCGCGCCTGTTCTATAAATAGAACGGACAGATTTTATATAGAACGACCGGACGGGTTGTCGGAACCGAGGCCAAAACGGCGATCCAGCGTCGGATGCAACCAAACGATGCCAACAGGGGCGGCGCCATGAAGGTGAGTGAGCGGAACCGGGCGGAGCTTGATCCGGGCAAGAGCCGCGAGGAGAGCGAGCCGAGCGGCGGCGCGGGCCTCGCGAGCGCCTTCACCGCCTTTGGCCTCAGGGCCGAGGTCGAGCCGATCCGCAAGGGGCTGCATGTCGTTGCGACGCCGATCGGCAACCTCGGCGATATTTCCTTCCGCGCCCTTGCGACGCTCGCCGCCGCCGACGCCGTCATCGCCGAGGATACGCGCGTCACCAAGACGCTGCTCGCCCATTACGGCATCGCGACGCCGCTTGTCGCCTACCATGAGCATAACGCCGCGGTGATGCGGCCCCACCTTTTGGCGCGCCTCGCGAGCGGGGCGGCTCTCGCGCTGGTCTCGGACGCCGGCACGCCGCTGGTCTCGGACCCCGGCTACAAGCTCGTCGCCGATGCGCTGGCGCAGAACATCGAAGTCATCTCGGTGCCGGGCGCCTCCGCCGTGCTGGCTGCCCTGGTGGTGGCCGGCCTGCCGACGGACCGCTTCTTCTTCGAAGGCTTCCTGCCGCCGAAAACCGGGCCGCGCCGCCAGCGCATCGCCGAACTCGCCTCGATTCCGGGCACGCTGGTGTTTTTCGAATCGCCGCGCCGCGTCGCGGCGATGGTCGCGGATCTCGCCGCGGTTCTTGGTCCCCGTGACGCGGCGCTGGCGCGGGAGCTGACCAAATATTACGAGACCGTCCGCCGCGCGCCCCTGACGGATCTCGCGGCGGCGCTGGCGCTTGAGGAGCCGCCCAAGGGCGAGATCGTCGTGCTGGTCGGGCCGCCCGGCGCCGAGGCGCGGGGCAGCGAGGAAGAAATCGATGCGCGGCTCGCGACGGCGCTGGAGACGCTTTCGGTGAAGGACGCCGCCGCCATCGTCTCGGCCGCGACCGGCCAGCCGCGCCGCAAGGTCTATGCGCGGGCGATCGAGCTGACGGGCTCCTCCGTCCCGCGCGGCTGATCTTTGCGAACCGCCGATGAGCGGCGCGCTGCGCTAGGCCACGGCGTCCTCGCCGAGCGCGTCGCCATCCTCCTGCTGCGTCTGAAATTCTATTCGATCCTCGCGCGCCGCTATAGCATTCGAGGCGGCGAGATCGACATCATCGCGCGGCGCGGCGATACGATTGCTTTCGTCGAGGTCAAGGCGAGGCCGAGCCTTGATGAGGCCTGCTCCGCGATCACGCCGGCGAAACGGCGCCGCCTGTCCCGCGCGGCGCGCGTCTGGCTCGCGGCGAACCCTTACGCGGCGGGGTTTACGCTGCGCGGCGACGCGGTCTTCGTCGCGCCCTGGCGATGGCCGAAGCATTCGCCGGCGGCGATCGAGCTGGAGAATATCTAAAGAAAGCCGAGTTTCAGTTCTTGAGCAAGGAAAAGCGGAGCCCGCTTTTCCGCCCGCATCCCGCTCTAAACTATTGGAATCGATCACGTGTTTTTGAACGCATAGGCCCGCAAATCTACGAGGCGCTCGCGAATTGCCTGAGCAGCGCGTCGCGCGCCTCGGTGATGCGACGGTAATGCTCGTCGCTGCCGCCTGCGTCGGGATGCGCGGTCTTGGCCAGGCGCCGGAAGGCGGCATTGATCTCCGACGGCTTGAGCGCGCCCTCCATCGGCAGGTTCAGGACCTCGCGGTGCTCCTGATCGTCGTCGTCGAAATTCGGCTGAAACAGGAAGGCGCGGCGTTTTTCTCGCGCCTCAAGGCGCAGATCGACCTGATCCTCCCGCCATCTCTGGCGCGACATGACAAGACATTCGCCAAAGGCGACCCGGCCCCGCGTTTCAAGTTCGTCAAGACTGAACGGCCCAACGACGCCATAGGGCGGCGCCAGAAAGGCGCTCCTGCCGCCCTCGCCGTCCTTGATATGGCCGATCGACGCCATATCAAGGATTCCCATAGAGCCGTTCCAGACGACCCATTCCTCTTTGTCCGTCATGCCGCGCGCTTTCATGCATGAGCCGGCGCCGCGACCCCGTCCTTTTTGTGCGAAAGGGTTCGCGACAGCCGGGCCGTCCGTGCGTCCATGCATGTTCGGAGCCAAAGCTGCGCACCCGCGGGCGCAAGTCCGGCTTCGACGGGCGCCGACGCTCTTTATCTGTCAATTGGCGTTTTCGCCGGTCAATTGGCGCTCGCGCTTCCGGGATCGAATGAGATACATTCAAGGCGCCTGAACAAGACCGGCGACGCGCCTAGACAAGACCAGACGGAGGGTGCGGAAGGTGGCAGGATTGGTTCGTCAGGACGATTTCGCCGAGGCTCGCGCCGTGGAGGTCGATGCGCCGGGACCGGGCATCGCCGCGGATCTTATCGCCGTGCTCGTCGCTGTGAGCTGCGGCGACCCGCGCGTCCTCACCATCCAGGACAAGCGCGCCCTGCCTTCGGGGCCCTTCCAGATCGCGCATCGCTCGCTGCAATCGGCTCTTCGCGCCTGGGTCGAGCGCCAGACCCGGCTGCCGCTCGGCTATGTCGAGCAGCTTTACACCTTCGCCGACAAGGATCGCGCCGGCGCCGGCCGGCAGGTCATCTCGATCAGCTATCTCGGCCTCACCCGCGAACAGCCGGCCTCCGGCGAATATGAAGCGGGCTGGGCCGGCTGGTATTCCTATTTTCCCTGGGAGGACCATCGCCTCGGCGCCCCGGCGATCATCGAGGAGCGCCTAGCGCCGCAGCTTCGCGCCTGGGTCGAGGCGGCGGCCGATCCCGACATTCGTCAGCACCGCCTGCAGCGCGCGGCGATCACCTTCGGCCTCGATGGACGGCCGTGGAACGAGGAGCTCGTGCTGCAGCGCTACGAGCTGCTCTTCGAGGCCCGCCTCATTCCCGAGGCGCGGCGCGGCGAGATGGGGGCCGCGCGCGACGATCCGAACGCGGCGCCGTTCGGCGGGCGCTCGATGATCCTCGATCACCGCCGCATTCTGGCGACCGGCATCGCGCGGCTCCGCGCCAAAATCAAATATCATCCGGTGGTGTTCGAGCTGATGCCGGAAACCTTCACCTTGCTGCAATTGCAGCGCTGCGTCGAAGCGCTCGCCGGGCGGCTGGTTCACAAACAAAATTTCCGCCGCTTGATCGAGCAGCAGGAACTCGTCGAGGAAACCGGCGAAACCAGTCAGGATACAGGGGGAAGGCCGGCCAAACTGTTCCGGTTCCGCCGCGCCGTTTTCACCGAACGCGCGATCGTCGGGACAAAGTTACCCATCTCCAAGGCTTGACAAATCTTATACTCATCCCCAGCATATGGTGGGGAAATGCTCAAACGGAGTATAAGATTATGCTGGGGGAAGTGCTGCGTTCAGACGCTCGCAGGGACGAGCGCCTTAATGGGTCTCATGCTTATGGGCCGCGTCACGCGCCGCACGCCCCCGCGGGAAAAGCCGACGCCGAAAGCCTTTATGCGCGGGTGAGCCACGCCATTCCGGCGATTGAGTGGCCCTTTTACGCCGCCGACATTGACGCCATTATGACACTGAAGCGGAGCCGCAACGCGGTCGTGCTCGCGCATAATTATCAGACGCCCGAGATTTTTCATTGCGTCTCCGACATCGTCGGCGACAGCCTCGCTCTCGCGCGCGAGGCGATGAATGTCGACGCCGACGTCATCGTTCTCGCCGGCGTCCATTTCATGGCCGAGACGGCCAAACTGCTCAACCCAGACAAGACCGTTCTCATCCCGGACCTTGGCGCCGGCTGCTCGCTTGCGGATTCGATCACGCCGGAAGATGTGCGGCGGCTGCGGCGCGCCTATCCCGGCGTGCCGGTGGTCACCTACGTCAACACGTCGGCGGCGGTGAAGGCGGAGTCCGATATTTGCTGCACATCCGGCAACGCCAAAGCGGTCGTCGAGTCGCTTGGCGTCCCCCGCGTGATCATGCTGCCCGACGAATTCCTCGCCCAGAATATCGCGGCGCAAACCGACGTCGAGATCATCAGCTGGTCCGGCCATTGCGAAGTGCACGAGCTGTTCACCGCGGCTGAAGTTCGCGAGCTGCGCGAGAATTATCCAGGCGTCGTCGTGCTGGCCCATCCCGAATGTCCGCCCGAGGTCGTGGCGGAAGCCGATTTTTCGGGATCGACCGCGGCGATGCAGGCCTATGTGGCGCGCCATCGCCCGGGCCGGCTCGTGCTGCTCACCGAATGTTCGATGAGCGACAATGTCGCCGTGCAATATCCGGAGCTGGA
>JBKQMI010000126.1:0-8788 GCA_052146775.1 Methylocella sp.
CCGACTTCGTTGGCATCCAACGAATGACAGTCCTGACAGGCTTGGTAAAGCTCTTCCCCATGAGCGACATCGCCAGCAGCATGCGCGCCGCTGCTGGCAATCGTCGCCGCCATGATGCCGATGGCGGCCGCTTTTGCGATATGCATGATCATTTGCATCTCCGTTCACGCTAACCCGCGAGCGTCGTATCGGTGATGGCGAGCGCCGCCTCGCCCTGTTTCAACGTGACCTCGGTGATACCGAGCAGCGTGCGCAGCTTATCGGCCGGCGCCAGCATTGGTCCCGGAGAGGGCGCGGCGCCGGGAGCCGGCTGTGGGAACGCCGTCGAGCGCGCGGTATGAAAAGTGACGTTGCCTTCGACTTTCTGCATGAGCTGGTGGATGTGGCCGTTGAGAACGGTCACCGACCCGAACCGCTTCAGGTAGCCGAGCGCAATCGCCGCATCGTCAGTTCCCCAACCCCAGTTCGGATAGACAGACCACAACGGGATATGTGCGAAGACAATAATAGGCGTTGAGGCCGAGAGCGCCTTGAGGTCGTCTTCAAGCCAATCGAGCTGATCATTGCCAAGAAAACCAAGTCCCGCAGCCTTCAAGTCGATGACGTTAACGAGGCCGATGAAGTGCACGCCGTTCTGGTCGAAGCTGTACCAGCCGCTGCCCTTGGTGTTCTTCCCGTAGCGTTCGAGATAGGCCTTGCCGGTGGCTTCATCGACGATGTCGTGCTCACCAGGAACATAGTGAACGTCGAGCCCCGCGCTCCCGATGACCTGGTTGGCGCTATCGAACTCAGCTGGCTTTGCGCTGTGCGTGATGTCGCCGGTGTGGATCATGAACGCAGGCTTAACGGACAAAGCAACGACCTTGTCGATCGCCTCCCGCAGCGTTCCGAGCGCATTGGGGTTCGCCGGCTTATTGAAGCCGACGTGGCTGTCGGAAATCTGTAGGAAGTTGAAGCCGCCGGTCGCGGCTTTCGCCGATCCCAGCAAGCCGGACTTCGGTACGCCGCCGGCGACTGTCCAGAGGACGCCTGTGCCAGCCCAAAGCATGCATTGGAGCGCGCCGCGCCGATCGACGCCGCTTTCGTCAATTGCCATTTGATCTCTCCTCATGCGCCCCCACTGACGTCACGAAAAGGAGACTCGCGCTTTGATTGATTTATTCCCGCGCGTACATCTTTTTTTTGCAAATGCCGGCGGCAGCGATTTTTTTCGCTAAGTGCGGAAAAGGCGCCCGGGCCGGAATCCGCATTGATCGAAGGGCGGCGCCGAAGGGAGTCGAACTCAGCACTGTCGGCTGGGCGTGTTGGAAATCCAGCGGACGTCCGGCGCTTCACACTTTCGTCACCCGGTGAATAAACCGTCAGCGCCGGGAGTCTTCTTCACAGCAACGTCGCAACGCCGCGGCGTCACCAGCGGCGAGGATCGCCGCATCAACCTGAAGGAGATTATGCAATGAAACTTTTCAGCATCGCCCTGATCGGCTCAGCTCTTGTAATGTCCGGCGCCGTCGCGGCGAAGGAGACCCATGCAAGCGAACCCGTCAACGCGAGCCAGTACTACGGCCTCTATCAGAATCCGTCGCAGGCGATTGCCCCGTCAGGGTCCGATAGCGCTGACTTCGCTCACTCGGGAACGCGCGGCCGTGAGGATCTCGGCGCGGGAACCTTCGATCCCAAGGGTCCCGGCAACGTGTCCGACTAGGCGTTTGTCGGACGGATGCTGGACCATGACGCCGAACGCGGGCGTCATGGACCTCCGCCAATGTAGTCCATCACGGTCAGGATCCAGGCGAGGCGAGTCGCCATCTTGCGATCTCCGCCGGCGTAAGGATGCGTATGGCGTCAGACGTTCCCTTTTCCGTGGCGGCGACCAAGTCTGGGCTGACGCCCATCATATTGCTGTAGCGTCGCAGCATGGCCGCCATTTTGCCATCGTCAAAACGCCGGGAGACGCCGTCGTAGGCGAACATGCGATGAATGCCGATCTTGCTATCGCGCGGCGCTATGCGTCTCTGCGCTCCCATGAGCGCATAGACGCACGCAGAAAAACACATTCCGCTTGTAGGCTCCGCCGCGGACCCTTCCTCGCCCTCGCCGATCCGCGCTACGGAGGCCGTGACGCCGATCTTTCGGAATATCTTGCCGAGTTCGATTCCGGCGACGATTTTCCCGCCCGGCGAGTCAATGAAGACGACAAGCCGCCCGCGATGCGCGGCGGCGTTCGCCCGCAGGAACATTCGAAATACCTCCGGCGTCGCGTCCGTGATCTCGCCATCCGCCGCGATTGAAGCCCCACAAACTCCGAAGCAGCTGGCGGAATTGCCGGCCGGAACCAATCGAAACTTCATCGGCTCAGCGCGGCCGGAGGTGGATAGAAGAGGCAGCCAGGACAGCAGGACAACCCCAATTGTCCTCCTTACAGCAGCGCCCCGTCCAAACATCGGGACGGGCGAGCGCCAAGACGCACAAGCCGGGCCGCGGACAGGATTGGGCGCAACTCGAAACATCTCCCGAAATGACTTTGACTTGGAGCGTCTTCTAGCCTGGAGCGTTTCTGCGCCTCGCAAAATCAACCAACTGATTGATTTTATTGGCGCGCCCAAGGGGAATCGAACCCCTGTTTTCGCCGTGAAAGGGCGACGTCCTAGACCGCTAGACGATGGGCGCCTTGACTGAAGCGTGCTGATTTCTTCATGCTCGGGATCCAGTCGCCGCACCTATAAAGGGCGATTCGCGGGCTGGCAAGTTTACGTGCGCACGATCTCAAGAAAGGCGCTCACTTGGCGCGAGGTCCAGTCGCAGGCGCGAGGTCCAGAAGCCGCAACCGGGCGCGCGCCGACCCGCCCCACCGATCCAGAGCCAAGGTTCCCGCTAGGTGGACCGCAGCGCCGTGGGCTGCGCGTAGCGCGCGTTCGAGCGGCTGGCCGCCGGCGCGAAAGGCGATGCCGTCGATCCTCGTCCCATCCCCCGCCTGCGCGCGGAGGCGAATATGGCCGTTGCCGACCTCCGAGACCTCGATCAGCCGATGCGCGGGCAGGACAAAAACCGGTTCGGCGTTGCCGGAGCCAAAAGGACCCGCACGCTCCAGCGCCGCCATCAAGGCGGGGGTCGCTCCAGCCGCCGTCAGCGCCGCATCGATCAGGAGAACCTCTCCGGCGCGACCTTCGGCAACCTTTTCAGAAAGGACGTTTTCAAGGAACAGGCGAAAATCCTCGATCCGCTCTCGCTGAATGGTGATCCCGGCCGCCATTGCGTGGCCGCCGCCCTTGACCAGAATTCCCGCCGCGACCGCCGCGCGGACGACGCGGCCGAGATCGACGCCGGGAATCGAACGACCAGATCCTGTTCCGCATCCGCCGCCGCCAGACCAGGCGATGGCGAAAGCAGGCCGCTTAAACCTGTCCTTGAGCCTCGAAGCGACCAGCCCGACGACGCCCGGATGCCAGTCGTCCGAGCCGACGATGACTGTCGCGCCGGCGTCATCGGGTCCCCCGCTCAAGAGCGCTTGCGCCTCCGCCTCCTCAAGCGCTCCGCCTTCAAGCACCTGCCGTTCGCGGTTGAGGCGATCAAGCTCCTCCGCGATGCGTTTTGCCTCGGCGGGGTCCCCGATGCCGAGCAGCCGCGCGCCGAGCGCCGCGTTCCCGATCCTGCCTCCTGCGTTGATGCGAGGTCCGACCAGAAAACCGAGATGATAAGCATTCGGCGGACCATCTACTTTTGAAACGTCGAACAATGCCGTGAGCCCCGGCCGCGCGCGTCTGCGCATGACCGCGAGCCCTTTGGCGACAAAGGCGCGATTGAGACCGGTCAGCGGCGCGACATCGGCTATCGTTGCGAGGGACACAAGGTCGAGCCCTGCGAGAAGATCAGGCTCCGGCCGCGAAGAGAAAAAACCCCGCTCTCGCAGGATGCGGTTGAGCGCGACGAGGGTCATGAACGTCACCCCGGCGGCGCAAAGCTGGCCCAGTTGCGAGACGTCGTCCTGCCGGTTTGGATTGACGACAAGGGCGTCCGGCAACGTTTCAGGGGCCTGATGATGGTCGAGCACGATTGGATTGAGACCCAGCCGGCGAGCCTCCGCGAGCGGCTCATGACTCGTGGAGCCGCAGTCGACCGTGACGAGAAGCTTGGCCCCAGCCGCGGCGAGGCTTTGAATGGCGACCAGATTCGGGCCGTATCCTTCGAAGATTCGGTCGGGGATATAGATGATTGGGATTTGGCCGCACGCCGCGAGATAATCGGCGAGCAAGGCGCAAGAGGCGGCGCCGTCGACATCATAGTCGCCGAAAATCGCTATTTTATCGCCGCGCTCGATCGCTCGCGCGATGGTTTCCGCCGCAGCCGCCATGTCTTTGAGGGAATGGGGATCCGGCATGAGGCGCTGCAAGCTCGGATTGAGGTAGTCTTCCGAGGCGTCCGGACCGACCCCCCGGCCAGAGAGAACGCGCGAGAGGATGTCGCCATGCCCCCTCAGTTGGGCGTTGGCGAGCGCGCGCGCCTGACCACTCGCATCGAGCCGATCGCGCCAAGGCCTGCCAAGCGCGGAGCGTTTGACGCCGAGAAAGAAACGATCCGCGGGAGGAAACTGACTCATGCCAAATCTTAGCGGCTCGCGCCGCGGCGCGCGAGCTTTGAACGAAATGCTGCGCCGTTATGCTCAGCTTCGTGTTCTATAAGTTCCCCATCGGCCGATAATCCAAAAGCTTTTCAATGCGTTCAAGCAAACCGTCGCGGACATTGCGATAGGCATCGAGCACGCGTTCGCGGGAACCTTCGATCACGGTCGGATCGAGAGTCGGCCAATACAAGACGTCGATCGCCAACGTGCGTGTAAACTCGAGCGCCTTGTGATGGGCCTCGGGCGAAAGCGTTACGATCAGATCGAAGGAGCTGTCTTCGAGGTCTTCAAATGTATGAGGGCGATGCTTGGTCATGTCGATGCCAAGCTCTTCCAAGGATGCAATGGCGAAGCTATCGCTTTCGCCTCGCTTCAATCCAGCCGACGCGAAATAGATCTCATTTCCGAAGTAATGCTTTCCCAAAGCCTCAGCCATCGGCGAACGCACGACATTATTCGTACATGCGAAGAGGACGGATTGCGGGCGGTCCTTGACCCTCGCCTTCATCTCGGCGGCGCCTTGGCGTCCCCTTCCAAAGGCATGGAGTCTAACCCTTCCAGTGCAACGCGGCGACAAGCGTAAAGATTCGCCGCGCCGTATCGGGATCGCAATCGATCTTGCCTTTCAGCCGCTCGATAAGCATCTGGGCGCCTTCATTGTGAAGAGCCCGGCGACCCATATCGATGGCCTCGATTTGTCCCGGCATCGCAGTTCGGATCGCGGCGTAATAGCTTTCGCATACAAAAAAGTAATCTTTGAGAAGGCCTCGCAACGGTGTCAAAGATAGAATGTGAGCGACAAGAGGGGCGCTTTTCTCATCGAGTATCTCCAACACGAGCTTCGAATCCTGCAACGCGATTTTCAGCCCATAGGGGCCGCCGTCGTGACCTGGAACGCCAAAGCTGTTTTCCTCAAGAAGGTCGTAGATCGCGATCTGGCGCTCGTGCTCTTTGTCAGCTGTGCTGCGGCCAATCGAGGCCTCGTCCAGCGTCACCGAGACGAGGCGATTGCGGGGGCCCTGGTCCGATCCGCTCATGACGTTCCTTTATCGAGACGGAGCGCCACCGAGCGCGCATGAGCATCCAATCCTTCGGCGCGGCCCAGCGCGACCGCGGCAGGTCCGAGGGTCGAGAGGCTTTGGGCGGAGCACTTCAGAATCGACGTTTTCTTCATAAAATCGAGAACGCCGAGGCCAGATGAAAACCGCGCGGAACGCGCCGTCGGCAGGACATGGTTGGAGCCGCCGACGTAGTCGCCAATCGCCTCCGGCGTGTAGGCGCCGAGAAAAATGGCGCCCGCATTCCGAATGCGTCGGCTCAATGCTTCTGCGTCCGCCGTGATGATCTCGAGATGTTCGGGCGCCAGGCGATCGGCCAGAGCTATGCTTTCGCTGATCTCGGCCACTACGATTATTGCGCCGAAGCTCCGCCAGCTCGCCGAAGCGATCGCTTGACGCGGGAGCGTCGGCAATTGCCGCGCCACTGCGGCTTCGACAGCGTCGGCGAGTCGCGGGTCGTCGGTGATCAGGATCGACTGGGCCGTCCCATCGTGCTCCGCCTGCGCCAGGAGATCGGCGGCGATCCATTCGGGGTTCGTGTCTTTGTCCGCGATGATCAGGACCTCCGATGGCCCAGCGATCATGTCGATGCCGACGACTCCAAAAACCCTACGCTTGGCGGCCGCAACATAAGCGTTGCCGGGGCCGACGATTTTGACGACGGGATCGATCGTCTGAGTCCCGTAAGCCAGCGCCGCGATCGCTTGCGCGCCGCCGACTCTATAAATCTCGTCGACGCCCGCCAGTTTCGCCGCGGCGAGGACCAGGGGATTTATCTTGCCGTCCGGAGCAGGCACGACCATGACGATCCGATCGACGCCCGCGACTTTGGCCGGCGTCGCATTCATCAGGACAGAAGAGGGATAACTCGCGGTTCCGCCAGGGACGTAAAGCCCGACCGACTGGATTGGACGCCACCGCCACCCGAGTTCGACGCCCAGTTCGTCCGTGAACCGTTCATCCGCCGGATGCTGCCTTTCGTGAAAGGCCACTATGCGGCTGTGCGCCAGTTGCAGCGCGGCGACCGCCTCCGGGTCACAGGCGCCGAGCGCGGCATCGATGTCAGCGGCGCTGACGCGCAATCCAAGCTCGAGGAGATCCACTCGATCAAATTTGCTCGAATAACGAACGAGCGACGCGTCGCCGTCGGCGATAACGTCGGCGATGATCGTCTGCACTAGTTGATCGACATCCTCGCCCGCCCCCCTCCTCAGGGCGACGAGCGTCTGGAACGAAGCGCTGAAATCCGGGCTCCGGGCATCCAGCCGCACGGGCATGAAATCGTCTCCTTACATCGGAAAGTCGTCAGGACGACCCGTGTAGCCGTCCGCGCGCAGGGAGGCAACATTTGGCGGCGCACGCCGCGCTGTCTGGAAATTTAAGTTCGCGCCGCGCGATTTTGCTGTTTGAGCTTCGACCGGAAGAAAATGCGTCGAAACGCCGGCGGTCGCCGAGCAAACGGATGGCGGCGGCGAGCGCTGAACCTAAAGCAGTTTTTGGATTTTCTTGGAAAGCCTTTCAGGCGGCGTCATCGGCGCGAAACGAGCGACGAAAGCGCTGTTCCGATCGATCAGGAATTTCGTGAAATTCCAATTGATGCGCCTTGATCAGAGAAAACCCTTCACATTATTCTTAAGACATTTGTATAATGGCACGGTTTCAGAGCGACTTACTTCAAGCTTTTCAAATATATAAAATGTTATATGATATTTTTTTCCAACAGAATTGTGTTATATCGCTCTCGTCTCCAGATTCTTGCGCCACGCATTAATTACAAGAAACCAAGATGACCATTAATACTTGCTATAAATATTTACTATAGATTTCCTCGGTCCGTTATATTGTGGCGTGAATCCGCATCTACTAGAGGCGTTAACGATCAACAGCACTTTTCCTGCCCCCCGAGCGCTTTGCTCTCGCCTCCCAAGGCGGCTGAATAATCGTAAACGGCACCCATTTCCGTCTCCCTTCAAACCGCCCCCAAAACAAGGCGATCTTTATCCTGATCACAATTGATCAGTGCCAATGACGCTATCGCGCCTGCGCGACAAACAAAAAAAGCCCCTGTCTCGCGCGTGCGAGACAGGGGCTGGCAAATTCCTCTATTCGGTCGCTAACGCGCAGCTAGAGCGTTATCCGAGCATGCCGATTCAATATAGGATTCAATATCATGCCCGGGATTCCCATATCACGGGGAGCGTTCGTTGGGTTTGAACGCGATCATGAGACGGGGGAGGATCATGGCGCTATCGATGGATATTCGCGAAAAGGTGATGAAAGCGATCAAGGGCGGGATGTCGCGTCGTGAGGCGGCTTCGCGGTTTGATATCGGTCCAGCGACCGCCGTTCGTTGGGCGAAGCAGGTCGAGATCACGGGAGAGGTCGCGCCTTTGAAGATGGGCGGCGATCGCCGATCGCGGCGCATCGAAGCTTACGCCGATTTCATCCTCGCGCAGATCGCGGCGAAGCGTAAGCGTCCGGTTGTCGCACATCGAATTGGGGGTGTGTTGGCGGTCCATTTCGGGTTCCTTCGTGCATTGGAGGATCTCCGGTGGCGTCGAAACATTTTGAGAACAAGGCTCGGCGGGCGTGGTGGTCGGTCCACATCGAGGCGTGGCGCCGGAGCGGGCTCAGCCTCGCTAAATATTGCGTTCAGCACGGTCTCGACCCGCGCACATTCGGACGCTGGATTGGAGCGATCGGCACCGCCAAGTCCTTGCATTACAAGGGGCAACCGAAACGGCGGCGTGGCGCCTCCAGGTAGTGCATGTCGAAGCGCTCGCCTGCCGTCCAGGCGTTCTGGGCGATGCATGTCGAAGCGCTGAACTGGAGCGGACTGGCCGCCGCCCATTACGCCGCCGCGCACCATATCTCGGTCAACAGTCTGCGCCGCTGGCGCGATCTGCTGGAGACCGACGAGGTGCGGATCGACTGGCGCGCGCGGCTTCATCCGAGCGCCCTCCCGAAACTAAGCACTAGTGCTAGCCAGCGTTATGCAGCGGGTTGACCGTTACGCCGGGCAAAACGTTGCGGTCGCGTGATCTTTTTCTGTTTTCGCGTGTTTGCGGACGCGCCGCATCTTCTCCGGCGGTGGGCCAGAGGTCGTGATGAG
>JBKQMI010000127.1:0-26424 GCA_052146775.1 Methylocella sp.
TCCGATTCGATCAGGCTCTCAGGCAGAGCCGAACAGTTCAGGCACACGAACGGCTTGTCTTGCCGGTTTCCGGATTGCACGATGGCATGGGCGACCAGCTCCTTGCCCACGCCACTCTCCCCCCGCAGCAGCACGCTCGCGTTGCTGAGTTTGCGGCGCGCAAAAGGCGGACGGAATGAAGCCATGACCGAGACGACAGCAAAAGACCGCAAAAATCTGAAGACTCGCACCAAGCTCGTCTACGCCGGCCGCCATCCCTCGCAGCAACATGGTTTCGTCAACACGCCGGTCTATCGCGGCTCAACGGTGCTGTTTCCGACCTATCAGGATCTCATCACCCGCAACGCGCATTTTTCCTATGGCACGCAGGGCTCGCCGACGACAGAGGCGCTGACCGAGGCCTGGACGGAATTCTCCGGCGCCGCCGGAACGGTTCTGGCGCCAACGGGACTCGCCGCGATCACCCTCGCGCTGCTTACGGCGGTCAAGGCGGGCGATCACATCCTCGTCACCGATTCGGTCTATCGCCCCTCGCGCATCTTCTGCGATACGGTTCTGGCGCGAATGGGCGTCGAGACGACCTATTTCGACCCTCTGATCGGCGCCGGGATCGAGGCCCTGATTCGCCCTGAGACGAGCGTCGTTTTCCTCGAAACGCCCGGCTCGCAGAGCTTCGAACTGCCGGACGTTCCGGCCATCGCCGCAATCGCGCGGGGCAAGGGCGCTTGCGTGGTCCTTGATAATACGTGGGCAACGCCTCTGTTCTTCCCGCCGCACGAGCGCGGCGCCGACATGGCGATCGAGGCCGGAACGAAATATCTCTCCGGCCACTCCGATCTGCTGCTCGGCCTCGTCTCCGCGACGCCCAAATGGTTCGCCCGCCTCAAGGCGACGGCGGACGCTTTCGCCATGTGCCCTGGCCCCGAAGACGTCTTCCTCGCCCTGCGCGGGCTGCGCACGCTGGAGTTGCGCCTGCGCGAAGCGGAGCGCCAGGCGCTCGACATCGCAGACTGGCTGGAAGGGCGCGCGGAAGTCGCCGCCGTGCTGCATCCAGCCCTCCCCGCCTGTCCCGGACACGCCCTGTGGAAGCGTGATTTTCTCGGCTCTTCGGGACTGTTTTCGGTCCTCCTCGCACCCTGCCCGCAAAAGGCCCTGGCGGCCATGCTGGATGGGCTCGAGCTCTTCGGCATGGGCTTTTCATGGGGCGGCTTCGAGAGCCTCGTCATTCCCTTCGATTGCCGCTCCTATCGCACCGCCACCGCCTGGAATCCGCAGGGGCCGGCGCTGCGGTTCAATATCGGCCTCGAAGACGCGGGCGATCTCAAGGCCGATCTCGAGCGAGGTTTCGAGCGGTTGCGCAACGCGTGATGAATCGCCATTGAGCCGCGAAGCGCGCCTTGCCCTGCCGCGCGGTTCTGGGCACACTCGCCGCCGATGGATGAATTAAGTCAACCCGCCGGCATGAACACGCTGCGGCTCGCGCTCTTGAGCCTCGCCGCGCTCGTCGCGATTTTTCTCGGCTGGACCTATCTGCATCAACCGTCGAACGCGCCGGACGCGGCCTCCACGCTGGCGCGGCGAACCTCGCCGCAGGAAGTCGCCGCGATGCGGCGCACCATCGAACGCGGCATCGCGGGCGCGACGGACTATGTGGGCTTCTTTGAGCGGCTGAAGACCGCCTTCCCGGCCGAGTACGAGGGTTTTCTCACACGCGCGGCGGAGCGCGCCGCGGCCCCCGGCGAAACCCCGAGCGCGGACGCCCTGATGATCGAGGCCGCGCGGGGCCTGCGCAGCTCGCATGGCATCCTCGCCGCCAAGGCGGACGGTCCCGCGCTCGATCATTATTTCGAGGCCAAGCGCGCCATGCTCGACGCGCTCGCGGCAAAAGATCAGGTGCTTTGCGTCGATTTCCTCTACGGCGGCGGCAACGGCGATTTTGCCGCGTTTTCGCGCGACCATCGCGGTCTTCTCGCCGCCATGGCGAACGCCGGCCTCGATGCGATCAACGACGGACAAGCCAAGCGCGTGGAGCGGGACGCACCGAACGACGCGGATTTCCACACGCTGGAGAACGCCTTGCGCGCACAGGGCGTCTCCAACGCCGCGATCGGGGCGCTTCTTGACGGAAAAGCGCCCAATCCGCCGCTCGATGACGGCGAAATGTGCCAGGCCGGGCAAATCTTTCTGCAGACGCTAGCCGCGCTGCCAGACGCCGCGCGGCGGCGCATTTACGGATTCGCCGTCGAACTGATGGCGCACTCCTGAGAACGCAGGTCTCCACTCGAACGGCGCCGCTATGAAGGTTTTCTGCAACACGCAATTATCAAATGACATTTGTCCAGACTATTCCCAAGGCGCGCCGTATTGTCGCCGCGTGTCCGGCGTCCCATGAACGAGATCGGCCGCCTCGCCGGCGGTCGCGCTGGGGGAAGAATCACATGCGAGATGAGCTTGAGGCGCGCCGCAAAGAGATCGAAATTCTGGTCCAGACCTCCGAAGCGGACCTGCGCGAAACGCGAAACTCGGCGGCTCTCGGCGGACACAGCCGCGCCGTCCTGCTTCACCTTGAAAGAAGAGTTCAGGCCGGAAAGAAGGATCTGGCCTTGCTTGATTTGCAACTGACGACGTTTTCGACGTCCGCCGACGCAAGCGACGCTTAGCGGGACGAGGAAAAGCTGGCGTTCCCCTCGCGCGCTTACCGGGAGCGAGGGATTGTCCAGCAACTCGCCAGATGCGCCATGCCTATGCCGGGATAATATGATTCGGCGGCGGGCGCGACAACCACAAGGAGCGCGGCGCATTCTCCCGCCGCCATGCGCGTTTCTTCGATCAACCGTTTGCCGATGCCTTGGCGCTGATAGGCGACATCCACGGCGAGGTCCGAAAGATAACAGCAAAAAGAAAAGTCCGTGATCGCACGCGAGATTCCGACCAAGCGTCCTAAGTCGCGCGCCGTCACGATAATATCGGCGTTGCGCAGCATCTGTCGCAGCCGGTCAAGGTCCGTGGCCGGTCGCCGCTCAGCCAGAGTCGATGCGATCAGAACGTTCCGAAATTCCTGTGCGGAAAGATCAGGTTCAAGGGCGTACGCAATCGGCAAAGCCGCCTCCGCGAACGCCATGTAAAGACGCGCGGCGGCGCGATCTTCCCGCGCTCAGAACAGCCCCACAACATTGCCCTTATCGTCGAGGTCGATCTTGACCGCTGACGGCACCTTGGGCAGGCCCGGCATCGTCATCACGTCGCCGCAGACGAGCACGATGAACTCCGCGCCGGCCGCAAGCCGCACCTCGCGAATGTTGATCTCATGGCCGGATGGCGCGCCGCGCGCTTTCGCATCGGTCGAGAAGGAATATTGCGTCTTGGCGATGCAGATCGGGAAATGGCCGTAACCTTCCTCCTGCAGCTTCTTGATCTGGTTGCGCACCTTCACATCGGCGGTGACTTTGCTCGCGCCATAGAGCTTGGTCGCGACGGCTGTCGCCTTGTCCCAGATCGTCGCGGATTCCTCATAGACGAAATGGAAGTCGCTCGGCGTCTTCTCGATCAGTTCGACGACGGTGCGGGCTAGCTCCTCGGCGCCCTTGCCGCCTTCCGCCCAATGGCGGCAGACGACGATCGGCGCGCCGAGATCGGCGACGCTTTTCTTCAGGAGGTCGACCTCGGCCGCGGTATCCGCCGTGAAATGGTTGATCGCGACGACGACCGGCAGGCCGTAATGATTACGGATGTTATTGACGTGGCGCTCAAGATTCGCGAGCCCCTTGCGCAGGGCCTCGAGATTTTCGACGCTGAGTTCTTTCAGCTCGACGCCGCCGTGATATTTCAGCGCGCGGATCGTCGCGACGATGACGACCGCCTCTGGCCTCAGGCCCGACTTGCGGCACTTGATGTCGACAAATTTCTCGGCCCCCAAATCGGCGCCGAAACCCGCCTCGGTGACGACATAGTCGGACAGTTTGAGCGCCGTCTTGGTGGCGAGCACCGAGTTGCAGCCATGCGCGATATTGGCGAAGGGTCCGCCATGGATGAAGGCCGGATTGTTCTCGAGCGTCTGCGCGAGGTTTGGCTTCAAAGCGTTTTTCAACAACACGGCCATCGCGCCATGCGCCTGCAGGTCGCGGGCATGCACGGGTTTCTGATCGGTGGCATAGCCGATGACGATGGCGCCGAGACGCTGCTTCAAATCCGCGATCGACGTGGCGAGACAGAAGATCGCCATCACTTCCGAGGCGACGACGATGTCGAATCCGTCCTCGCGCGGAAAGCCGTTGGCGGTTCCGCCGAGCGCGATCGTGATGTCGCGCAGCGCGCGATCATTCATGTCGATCACGCGTTTCCAGGTGATGCGCCGAATGTCGATCTTCAACTCGTTGCCGTGATGGACATGGTTGTCGATCATCGCCGCGAGCAGATTTGTCGCAAGCGCGATCGCATTGAAGTCGCCGGTGAAGTGGAGATTGATGTCCTCCATCGGCACGACCTGCGCGTGACCGCCGCCCGCGGCGCCGCCCTTCATGCCGAACACCGGCCCGAGCGAAGGCTCGCGCAGACAGATCGAGGCCTTCTTGCCGATGCGGTTCAACGCATCGCCGAGTCCGACGGTGGTCGTCGTCTTGCCTTCGCCCGCAGGCGTCGGGCTGATGGCGGTGACGAGAATGAGCTTGCCGTCCGGCCGGTCGCGCAGGGTGTCGATATAGTCAAGGGAGACCTTGGCCTTGTAGTGGCCATAGGGTTCGAGATGATCGTCATCGATGCCGAGCTTGTCGGCCGCCACCTTCGCGATGCGCACCATCTTCGCGCGCTGGGCGATTTCAATGTCCGTGGACATAGCGTCTCCTCAACAAATCGTTTGGGTCAGGCGTCGACGACGTTTTGCGGCTTGCCCGCGGCGAAGGCCTCGACATTGTCGATCAGCTGATCGGCGAGGATCTGCATCGCTTCGCGGCTCGCCCAGGCGACGTGCGGCGTGATGATGAGGTTCGGCAGCTTGAGATCGAGCAGGATATTGCCCTGTTTCGGCGGCTCGACGGTCAGCACGTCGAAACCGGCGCCGCCGATTTTTCCGGCCGTCAACGCCTCCGCCAACGCCGCCTCGTCGACGAGACCGCCCCGGGCCGTATTGATCAGGAGGGCGTCGCGCTTCATCAAATTCAGTTCGCGCGCGCCAATGAGGTTCTTCGTTTCGGGCGTCAGCGGCGCGTGCAGCGTGATGATGTCGCTGTCCCGGATCAGCGTGTCGAGATCGACGAGCCCCGGCTGCGGGAAGACGTCATAGGGGAGCACTTTCATGCCGAAAGCTTCAGCGATCTTCGCCACCGCTTTGCCGAGCGCCCCATAGCCCACGACGCCGAGGGTCGAGCCCCGCATGTCGCGAATCGGATGGTCGAAGAAACAGAACTGGTCGCTCTCCTGCCAACGGCCGGCGCGCACGTCCTCGACATAGGCGACGATGCTGCGGCGGAGCGCAAAGGCCAGCGCGAAGACATGTTCGGGAACGGTGTTGAAGGCGTAGTTGCGGATGTTGGAGACGACGATGCCGTGCGCCTTGGCGTAGGATTTGTCGACCACGTCCGTGCCGGTGGCGGCGACGGCGATCATCTTGAGGTTGGGCAATTGCGCGAGAGTCGCCTCCCGCAGCGGCACCTTGTTGATGATGGCGATGGTGGCGTCGCGCAGGCGTTCGACGATCTGGTCGGGCGCGGTGACGTCATATTCCTTGTAGCTGTGTGGAAAATCCGGCGCCCGGACACTAGCTTCGAGGGTCGAACGGTCGAGGAACACGATCGAATGTGACACAACGCACCCTAATGTTTTGATCTGTTGTTGAAATGTCCGCGCGCCGCCGCAAGGACGCCGCGCAAGCCCTGACATGATCCGGATTGCAGCCTCTAGAGCGGGATGAGGAAAAGCAGCAACCACTTCTCCGCCCGCGACCCGCTCTAACCTCTTGGAATCGATCACGTTAATGATTTTAGATTGATTCAATCCAAAATCATTAACGTGATCTAAGGCCCGACTTCTCCGAAGATGGACGTCAAAGCAGGTTGTTCGCGAGAAACTGAAGGCTCTCTCGCCGCCTGCGCGGTCATTTCGCCGGAGCGGGCCGGCATGCGCCGCGATGGAAGCCGCGCCGCATGCCCGCAATTCATGGAGCGGTTAGGCCGCCTTCTCCGCCTTCGCCGGCGCCGAGCGATAATGCGCCTGCGCCGCGGCGACGCCGCTGCCGAGCGTGACAGGGATGCCGACATCGGCCATCGCCAGTTCCGCGCCGGCGATCGCGCCGAGCAGCATCAGTTCGTTGAGATCGCCAAGATGGCCGATGCGGAACACCTTGCCGGCGACCTGGGACAATCCGGCGCCGAGCGACAGATTGTAGCGGCCATAGGCGGTGCTGATGACTTCAGCCGCGTTGAAAGCGGGTGGAACGACGATCGCGGTCACCGTGTCGGAATACCATTTCGGCTCTTTGGCGCAGGGCTGCAGGCCCCATGCCTTAACGGCGGCGCGGACGCCGCCGGCGAGGCGGTGATGGCGCGCGAAAATATTCTCGAGGCCTTCCTCGTCGATGATCTTCAGCGCTTCGCGCAGGCCGTAGAGCATCGGCAGCGGCGGCGTATAGGGGAAGTAGCCGGTCGCATTGGCCTTGATCTGGTCGTCGAAGTCGAAATAGCAGCGCTTCGACTTCGCGGTCTTGGAGGCGGCGATCGCTTTCGGGCTGGCGCTGAGAAGGCTGAGGCCGGCGGGCAGCATCAGGCCCTTTTGCGAGCCGGAAATCGCGAGATCGACGCCCCACTCGTCCTGACGGAAATCGAGGCTGGCCAGCGAGCTCACCGTGTCGACATAGAGCAGCGCCGGATGCCCGGCGGCGTCGATCGCCTTGCGCACCGCCGCGATGTCGCTCGTGACGCCCGTCGCGGTTTCGTTGTGGCAGGCCGTGACCGCCTTGATCTGATGAGACTTGTCGGCGCGCAGGATCTCCTCGATCTTCTCGGGCTTGACGCCAGTGCCCCACTCCTCCTCGAGCACCTGCACATCAAAGCCGAGGCGCTGCGCCATATCGATCCACAGATGCGTGAACTGGCCGAAACGCGAGGCGAGGACTTTATCGCCGGGCGACAAAGTATTGGTGAACGCCGATTCCCAGGCGCCGGTGCCGGACGAAGGGAACAGGAAGATCTGTCCGTCCTTGGTCTTGAAGATCTTTTTCAGATCCTGGAACAGAGGCAGCGTCAATTCGGGGAATTTCGGTGACCGGTGGTCCTCCATCGGCACAACCATTGCGCGCAGGACCCGATCGGGAACATTGGTCGGCCCCGGGACGAAAAGAAAGTGGCGACCCGCCATCATGCACCTCCATAAGTAATTGCTATGTGTTATCCACGAAAATGTCGACAACGCAAGTCAGCGTCGACAACTGCGCCGATTTCGAATGAAATCGAACGGCTTGGCATTGCTTGCCTCGGCCACGCCATCATTGCGGTTTTACCGAACCACGAGAATGGCGCGAAAATCATTGACGTTCGTGCGCGTCGGCCCGGTCACGATGAGGTCGCCGATCGCGGAATAGAAGCCGTAGCCGTCATTATTGGCGAGCCTCGCTTTCGCGACGACCCCGGCGGCGGCGGCGCGCGCGAGACTGTCCGGATAGAGCAGCGCGCCCGCATTGTCCTCCGTCCCGTCGATTCCGTCGGTATCGGCGGCGAGCGCATAAATGCCGGGATGCCCGTCGAGGGCGACGCCGAGGGCGAGCAAAAATTCGGCGTTGCGGCCGCCGCGGCCCGAGCCGCGCACGGTGACGGTGGTCTCGCCGCCCGAGATCAGAACGCAGGGCGCGGCGGCCGGCTGACCATACTTATAGGCGTGGCGCGCGATGGCGGCGTGAACGAGCGCCACGTCGCGCGCCTCGCCTTCGATGTCGTTGGCGAGAACGAGCGGCGTCACCCCCGCGCGCCGGGCCACGGCGGCGGCGGCCTGAAGCGACATCTCGGGCGTCGCGATGATCTTGTTGGCGACGCCCGCAAGACGCGGATCGCCGGGCTTCAACGTTTCGGACTCCGCCGACTGAAGATAAGCCCGCACATGCGCCGGCGCTCCGATCTCATATTTGTCGATGATCGCCAGAGCGTCGGCGGACGTCGTCGGATCGGCGACGGTCGGCCCCGATGCGATGACGCTCGGATCGTCGCCCGGCACATCGGAAATGAGCAGAGCGACGACGCGCGCGGGCGCGGCGGCTGCGGCGAGTTTGCCGCCCTTGATCGCCGAGAGATGCTTTCGGACGCAGTTCATCTCGGAAATGGTCGCCCCGCTCTTCAGCAAGGCTTTGTTAATGCCCTGCTTGTCGGTGAGGGTGATCCCCGGCGCCGGCAAGGAGAGCAAGGCGGAGCCGCCGCCCGAAATGAGGCAAAGCACGAGATCGTCGGCGGTGAGGCCCTGAACCGAGGCGAAGATGCGTTCGGCCGCCTCCCGCCCAGCCGAGTCCGGCACGGGATGGCCCGCCTCGATGACTTCGATCTGGCGGCATGGCGCGCCATGGCCGTAGCGGGTGACGACGAGACCTTCGAGCGGCCCGGCCCAATGATCCTCGACCGCTTTCGCCATCGCGCCGGCGGCCTTGCCGGCGCCGGCCACGATCGTGCGCCCTGCCGGGGGCGGCGGCAGATGCGCGGGCAGGCACTTTTCAGGCGAAGCCGCATCGACGGCCGCCTCGAACATGTCCAGAAGAAGTTTGCGCGCGTCTAAAGACATCGGGAGCTTAAGTTGCCTGCTGTTGCTGATCGCCACGTTCTTATCGACGCTTTTCAGCTGAGCCGCAACCCACCGAAGCATTGTGCGGCGCAAAATTTTACTGACTCAAAACTAAAAAAAATGAGGGCGCGCCCATGATGAGGTTGTGTTTATAAGAGCAGTGAAAGCGACGATGCGGAAAGCTACACAGCCGCCGCTCATTAATTGCAATTGACTATAGCATGATCGAGATGTTCTATAAATAACGAATTGAGCGCGGGCGATGGTCAGAAGTTGCAAGGACTGCTAGTCTTCGTCAAGCGTCGACGCTGCGTATCGGCCAAGAGCCGCCTCGGAAACAGGCGCTCCGGGCCCTGCGCTGAAAGAAAATTCAATATCGGGCTGGCCCGCGCCAAAGCGGAGCGGCCCTAACGTCGAGGAGGGGAAGCTGGATATTCACGAGTACCAGGCCAAGGAGATTTTGGCCAATTTCGGCGTCGCGGTCGCACGCGGCTCGGTCGCCTACAGCGCCGATCAGGCTGTCTATTGCGCGACGGAGCTCGGCGGCTGGCACTGGGCCGTGAAGGCGCAGATCCATTCGGGCGGACGCGGCAAGGCAGGCGGCGTCAAGCTCTGCAAAACCTACAACGACGTGCGCGCGGCAGCCAGCGAAATGCTCGGCAAGACGCTCGTCACCAATCAGACCGGCCCCCAGGGCAAGGTCGTCCAGCGCGTCTACATCGAAGTCGCCGAACCGTTCGAACGCGAAATTTATCTCGGTTTCGTGCTCGACCGTAAGGTCGAGCGCGTGCGCATCATCGCATCGCGCTTCGGCGGCATGGAGATCGAGGAGATCGCCAAGGACCACCCGGAAGAAATCCTCCAGGTCGTCGTCGAGCCAGCCGTCGGATTGCAGCCTTTCGAGGCGCGCGAACTCGCCTTCGGCCTCGGCCTCAACCTGAAGCAGGTCAGCCGCGCCGTTGCGACGATACTCGGCTGCTATCGCGCCTTCCGCGATCTCGACGCGACGATGGTCGAAATCAACCCGCTGGTGGTGACGAAAGACGACCGCGTGCTCGCCCTCGACGCCAAGATGTCGTTCGACGACAACGCCCTGTTCCGCCGCGCCAACATCTCCGACATGCGCGATCATTCGCAGGAAGATCCGCGCGAGGTCCAGGCCGCCGAGCACAACCTCAATTATGTCGGTCTTGACGGCGACATCGGATGCATCGTCAACGGCGCCGGCCTCGCAATGGCGACGATGGACATGATCAAATATGCGGGCGGCGCGCCGGCCAACTTCCTCGACGTGGGCGGCGGCGCTTCGCCCGAGCGCGTCGCCGCCGCGTTTCGGCTGGTCCTGTCCGATCGCAACGTCAAGGCGATCCTCGTCAACGTCTTCGCCGGCATCAATCGCTGCGACTGGGTCGCCGAGGGCGTCGTTCAAGCGTGCCGGTCGCTGAATGTCGACGTCCCGCTGATCGTGCGTCTCGCAGGCACCAATTTCGAGGCCGGACGCGAGATCATCGTCAACAGCGGCCTGCCGATCATCAGCGCCGATACGCTCGCCGAAGCCGCCCGCGCGGCGGTCGACGCCGTCGCGGCCGCGCCAGCCCGCGCCACAGCCTGAGCATTTGAGATCATCGGGCCTTTCCCGCCGCGAGCCCAAAAGGCGCGCCGGAAAGGGCTCAAGGAGAGCCAACGAGATGAGCATTCTAATCGATGAAAAAAGCCGCGTCCTGATCCAGGGATTCACCGGCGACAAGGGCACCTTCCACGCCAAGGAGATGATCGAAACCGGCACCAATGTCGTCGGCGGCGTGACCCCCGGCAAGGGCGGCGCGACCCACCTCGGCCTGCCGGTGTTCAACACCGTCAAGGAGGCGGTGCGCGCGACGGGCGCCAACTGCAGCATCACCTTCGTCGCGCCGGCCTTTTGCGCCGATGCGATCATGGAGGCGGCCGACGCCGGCGTCGCCCTCGTCTGCTCGATCACCGACGGCATTCCGGCCCAGGACATGATGCGCGTGAAGCGCTATCTTCTGCGCTATCAGCGCGGCCGCCGCACGATGCTGGTCGGGCCGAACTGCGCCGGCATCATCAGCCCCGGCAAAGCCATGCTCGGCATCATGCCCAGCAACATCTATATCAAGGGCTCCGTCGGCATCGTGTCGCGCTCCGGCACGCTCGGCTATGAGGCCGCGGCGCAGATGAAACAGCTCGGCATCGGCGTCTCGACCAGCGTCGGCATCGGCGGCGACCCGATCAACGGCAGCTCCTTCCTCGATCATCTCATCCTGTTCGAGCAGGATCCGGAGACCGAGGCGGTGATGATGATCGGCGAAATCGGCGGTCCCCAGGAAGCTGAAGCCGCCGCCTGGATCAAGACCAACATGACAAAGCCCGTGGTCGGCTATGTCGCGGGCCTCACGGCGCCGAAGGGCCGCCGGATGGGCCACGCCGGGGCCATCATCTCCGCCTCCGGCGACAGCGCCGCCGAAAAGGCCGAGATCATGAAATCCTTCGGGCTGACCGTCGCGCCGAGCCCGAGCGAACTCGGCTCCACCATGGCCAAGGTATTGGGCAAGGGCGATGCGTCGGGGAAGACAGCGCAGCAGCACGCGCACGCGTAGTCGTTAAGTCCTGCGTCGGGCCGGCGCGGCCGCATCGACGGCGGCGCTGCGCGGCCCATGTCGATCGCGCGGGCGCCGGGTCGCACGGCTGTCGAAGCAATGAGCTAGAGCGCTTTCACGCGAAGTGTTTGCAGGCGAGATGTTTTCAGGCGAAGTGTTTCACGTGAAACACTTTTTTGACTGGTTCCGGTCCTCGACCGGACGCTTAAAGGCTCCAATCATACATGCGCGGGAAGCGCCCCGAGTCCGATCGGAATACGACGCCTGAAGAACGCCACGCCCCGGCTTTTGGTCTTCGCTTCCATCGGGAGCGCCAAACCTCTCGATCGGGGACGCTGTTTACGGAGGAAGTTGGCCCAATGATCACCGGAAACGCCTGCTCGCAGAGCGGCCTTGGCGCGCCATGATTGACACCATCGACGGCGCCGGCCGGATCGCCTACCCGCGCGAGGCGAGCGAGGCGCCGCCCGCGGGCGACGTCATCGCCGCGCTCCTCTTCGAGCTGCTGCTCGAAGTCGTCCGCCGCCATCATCCCGAGATCGCGCCGGTGCTCGGCGGCGAGGCGGTGATCGAAAACGCCCCGCCGGAGTTTCTGTCGCGCGTCTTCCAGGCGCATGGAATCTGGTTTCAGTTGCTCTCCATCGTCGAGCAGGACGCGGCGATGGGCGAACGCCGGCGCATCGAGAAAGAGCTCGGCGATCAGGCCGTTCATGGCACCTTCGCCAATGTGATTGCGAAAGCGGCCAAGCTCGGCATCGATGCGCGGGAACTCGGCGAGAAGCTGGCCGCGATCCGCGTGCGTCCGGTCATCACCGCCCATCCGACCGAAGCCAAACGCGTCACCGTGCTGGAGAAACATCGGCGCATTTACCGCCTGCTCGTCGAGCTCGAGCAGCCGCGCTGGACCGCGCGCGAACGCGCCGCCATCATCGATCAGCTGCGCGATGAAATCGAACTTTTGTGGATGACCGGCGAATTGCGGCTGGAGAAGCCTTCGGTCGAACAGGAAGTCGCCTGGGGGCTGCACTTCTTCCACGAGACGCTGTTCGACGGCGTCCCCGAACTTTTGAAGCGGCTCGAACGGGCTCTCGCACTGTACTATCCCGGCGAACGCTTCGCCCTTTCGCAGTTCTTCCAGTTCGGCTCGTGGATCGGCGGCGATCGCGACGGCAATCCGTTCGTGACCAACAAGGTGACCCGGCGCGCCCTCGCCGAGAACGCCGCGGCGAGCCTGCGCTATTACGAACAGCGGCTCTACGCTCTGATGCGCAGCCTGTCCATCGCCGAGCGCGCCCTGCCGCCGCCAGCCGGCTTTCGCGAGGCGCTGAACCGCGCGCTCGCCGAGAGCGGCGACGGCGCCGGGATCGCGCTACGCAACCCCGGCGAACCCTATCGCCAGTTTCTGTTCTGCGCGCATAGCAAGGTCAAGGCGACGCTCTCCCGCTTCGAGGGCGTGCAGACCTCTCAACCCTATTACGCCAGCGCCGACGAGCTCATCGTCGATCTCGCCGTGACCGAGGAGGCGCTGAGCGAAAGCGGCAGCGCCGGCCTCGCCCAGGATCTCGTGCATCCGCTGCGCCTTGCCGTCGAGGTTTTCCGTTTCCGCACCGTCCGGCTCGATCTGCGCGAAAACACCACGCGTCTCACCGACACACTGCAGGCGCTGTGGCGGGCGATGCACATGGAGGCGGACGGCGAGCCGCCGGCGCATGATTCCGAGGAATGGAAAGCTTGGCTCCTCGCTGAACTCGGCCGCCCCCGCCGCGGGCCGCCCGTGCGTCGCGCGCTGCCGCCGGAGGCGGAAGAGACGCTCGGCATGTTCAAGCTGGCGCGCGACCAGAGCGAAGAATTCGATCGCGAAGCGTTCGGCTCTTTCGTTTTGAGCATGACCCGCTCCGTCGCCGACATCCTCGGCGCCTATCTCCTCGCCAAGGAAGCCGATCTCTATCACGACGCCACCCGCGTCGAGGCTTGCATCCTGCCGATCACGCCGCTTTTCGAAACGATCACGGATCTCCGCGCGGCGCCCGCGATCATGCGCGAACTGCTGGCGCTGCCTCTCGTGCGGCGCAGCGCGCGCATGCAGGGCGGCACGCAGGAAGTCATGATCGGCTATTCCGACTCGAACAAGGACGGCGGCTTCCTCTCTTCGAACTGGGAGCTGTCGAAGGCGCAGGCCAAACTGACCAAAATTGGGGCCGAGGCCGGTATCCCCCTCGCCTTTTTCCACGGCCGCGGCGGTTCGGTGAGCCGCGGCGGCTCGCCGACGGCGCAGGCGATCGCGGCGCAACCGGCGGGCTCGATCAGCGGACGCCTGCGCGTGACCGAACAGGGCGAGGTGGTCTCGTTCAAATACGCCAACAAAGGCACCGCCGCCTTTCAGATGGAGATGCTGGGCGCAAGCGTGTTCGAGCATACGCTGATCTCGGAGCGCGCGGCCCCGGCCCTGCGCGCCGAATTCGAGGAGGCGATGGAGGCCTTGTCGGGCGCATCCCACGCGGCTTACGCAAGGCTTATCAATCACCCGGACCTGTTGACATATCTCCAGTCGTCAAGTCCGCTCGACGAGATCTCGATGCTGAATATCGGCTCGCGTCCGGCGCGGCGCTTCGGCGCGCGCTCGCTCAGCGATCTGCGCGCCATTCCATGGGTCTTCGCATGGGCGCAGAACCGCCATGTCATTACCGGATGGTACGGCGTCGGCAGCGGCGTCGCCAGCTTCATCGACGTGCGCAAGGAGCGGGGGCTCGCCCTGCTGCGCCGCATGTTCGCGGAGTCGCAGCTCTTCCGCATGGTCATCGGCGAGGTTGAAAAGACCTTGTGCCTGCTCGATCTCGACATCGCCCGCGCCTATGCCGGCCTCGTCTATGACGACGACATACGCGAGGCGATCTTCGCCATGATCGAGACCGAATATGCGCTGACGCGCGCCGTGATCCTGAAAATCACCGGCGATGAGGAGATCGCACAGCGATTTCCCGTCTACCGCTCGCGCCTCGCGCACCGGCTGCCGACCATCAACAAGGTCAATCGCGAACAGGTCGAGCTTTTGCGCGCCTTCCGCGCGAGCCCCAATGAACTCAGCAAGGAAGCCTTCAAGGCCAACCTCCTGCTCTCCATCAACTGCATCGCCAGTGGTCTTGGCGCCACCGGCTGAACGATCTTGAAAAAGGGGAACCCAACGCCATGAGCTTCACCATCATCGAACAGGCGACGCCGCGCCTGCATCGCTCCGAACTCGCCGTCCCCGGCTCCAACCCCGGTCTCTTTGAAAAGGCCGCGGCTTCGGCCGCCGACATCGTCTTCCTCGACGTCGAGGACGCCGTCGCGCCCGACGACAAGGAAAAGGCCCGCAAGAACATCATCGCGGGCCTGAACGACATCAACTGGGGCTCGAAGACCATGATGGTGCGCATCAATGGTCTCGACACCCATTATATGTATCGCGACGTCGTCGACATCGTGGAGGCCTGCCCGCGCCTCGACATGATCCTCATTCCGAAGGTCGGCGTGCCCGCCGACGTCTACGCCCTCGACATGCTGGTGACCCAGATCGAAGCCGCCAAGAAACGCGAAAAGCGGATCGGCTTCGAAGTGCTGATCGAGACCGCGCTCGGCATGGCCAATGTCGAGGCGATCGCTCAATCGAGCCGGCGGCTGGAGGCGATGTCTTTCGGCGTCGCCGACTACGCCGCCTCGACCCGCGCGCGCACCACCGTCATCGGCGGCGTCAACCCCGATTACGGCGTGCTGACCGACAAGGACGCCAAGGGCGAGCGCCAATATTTCTGGGCCGACCCATGGCATGCCGCGCAGACCCGCATGATGGTCGCCTGCCGCGCCTATGGCCTTCGGCCGATCGACGGGCCGTTCGGCGATTTCTCCGACCCCGACGCCTTCATCGCCGCGGCCAATCGCGTAGCCGTGCTCGGCTATGAAGGAAAATGGGCGATCCACCCCTCTCAGATCGATCTCGCCAACAAGGTGTTCACGCCGTCCGAGGCCGAGGTCACCAAGGCGCGCCGGATCGTGGCGGCGATGGCCGACGCGGCGAAGGCCGGAAAGGGCGCCGTCTCGCTCGACGGCCGCCTCATCGACATCGCCAGCATTCGCATGGCCGAGGCGCTTCTGGCGAAGGCCGACTCCATCGGCGTCGCCGCCTGACGCGGATCTAAAACGCGCCCGGCGCGCAGGCTTCGGGCGCGCCCTTCGATCCGCCATGCCGATCCGAGCCGATGAAGATTTTCTACGTCACGCTCAACACGGTAGAGGAAGCCCGGCGGATCGCGCGCGATCTGCTGCAGCAGCGCCTCGCGGTCTGCTGCAACTGGTTTCCGATCTCCTGCGCCTACCGCTGGGCGGACGAGATCAAGGAAGAGCCGGAGATCGTCCTCCTCGTCAAGACGCAGGCCGGCCGCCGCGAGGCGGTCGAGCAGGCGGTCGCCAGCGTCGTCGGCTACGTCAATTGCATCGCCGAAATCGCGCCCGAATCGGTCAATGCGGCTTTTCTCGATTGGCTCGACCGCGACGCGCCCGCAGGTTCCGATAGCTAGCTAGCCTCCCGGCGGGGCGGGCGCGCCCACTTCTTCGTCCTCGACGCCAAGCGCATCGCCGATCGGCGGCGCGGCCGGGCGCTGCGTGCGATAGATGCCCTTGATCAGGACGATGAAGGCGATGACGGCGCAATCGATCAGCGTCACCCACCAGATCTGCACTGTTGCGACCCCGAAAATGGAGAGCGTGAGAATAGCGACCATCCCGGCGAGCGCCGCCGGTGCGACCGCGGCCGGAATCCGGCTCGCCAGCAGGAAGACGCGCGCGGTCAAAAACGCGAAAGCCGCCGCGCCGATGACGCCGAGATCGTACCAGATTACGAACAAAAGGCTTCGCGGCGTCAATTCGGGCAGATATCCGAGGCTGACGCCCCGGTCGGCCGTGTCGAAGCCGTGCCCAGTGATGAGGCGCGGCCATTCCGCAATAACGAGATCGCGCCAGACCAGCATCGACTGCGACGCCGGCCCCGCCTCATGGCCCGTCAAACTCAGGATCGCGCCATAGATCAGCGGCAACGCCGGCGCTAGCAGAACCAACCCTGCGAAAAAGAACCCGAGTCTCCGCGCAAGCCGGCCGGCCTCCGGCATGGCGAGCGCGAAGGCGAAAGCGGCGGCGCCCATCGCCGCGAGACCGATCTGCGCGAAGCCCGCCAGCGCCACGGCGGCGGCGAGCACGGCGAGGCCGGCTGCGAGAATCCAGTGCTCTTTGAGCGCCAGCGTCCCGAGCGCCGGCCAGACCAGCACGATCAGGGTGATCATGGAGCGCTGAAACAGCGATTCGTCGAATTCCGGGGCGCCCAAAAACCAGTCAGGACCGCGCCAGGCGAGCGCCAGCATGACCACGGCGCTGAAGGCGGCGCCGACGGGCAACAGATAAAGATCAAATGCTTTCGTCCGCGTCGGCAGATAAGCGGCGACGAGGGCGACGAGAAAGGTCGTCGCGACGATCTGCGCAAAGCGCTGGCCGGCCAGCGCCAGGAATGGCGTCCAAAAAAGGGAAAGCCCGGCCCAGAAGGTCAGAAACAGAGCGGTGACGCCAGCCGGAGAAAGCAGCGCCGTCCGCAAATGCCGCGGACCGTGTTCGGGCTCGCCGACCAGAGCCCCGAGCAGGATGAGGACCGCGCCGATCGGCATCAAGACGTAGATCGCGCCGCGCAACGCCAGCCCGGCGCAGGGCAAAGCCACCATCAAAATCGCGAGCCCAAGCCGAATCAGCAGTTTCGCGGCGTCGGCGGCGGGGGTTTCGGTTTGGCGAGAGGCGACAGACATGGCCCAGCTTGGTCAAGGGGGCGCAGAAAATCTGACCCGGACCCGTCATCTTAACGCCTTCCTATTTCCGGCGCGCGTGATTTTGGGCGCCAGTTTGCGGCGGAATTGCGAAAAGAGGCGGGATGCCTTTCTTTCAGTCCGCCGCCCCTCCGGGGATAAGCCCCGCGCAGCGGCCGGCGCCGTCCGGCGGCCCCTCCCCTGCAATGGCGATGGCGGGATTCGTCGCGAGCGATTCGCGCCGCGAGACGGCTGGAGCGGCGCCCGGCTCAGTAGGACGCAATCATCTCGTCGACGATTTTCCGCACGCCGGGGACTCCCTCGGCCAGGGCGAGCAGCGCCTTATGCTCTTCGGGCGATCCGACAAGACCCCAAAGATGCACGACCTTGTCGGAGACGACGACGTTGCGCTCGCCGAAATCGGTCCATGGCTGGTCGGCGAGCTGGGCGAGGATGGCGTTCCTGATATCCCGATCGGCCTCCGCATCAACGGCCGGCGGCCGGAGGCCGGCCTCGGCCGAGGCGAGCGCCTGAATGAGATTGGAGCGGCTGACGATGCCGACGAGCTTGCCGTCCTTGAGAATGGGAACCCGCTTGATGCGATGTTTTTCAAGAATATTGGCGATTTCCGACAGCGGCGTTTCCTCGCGCGCGGAAATCACTTTGTCCGACATCACCTCCGCCACCCGGCGCCCGTGCGACTTGGCGTAATCGAGGGCGAGCGCGCTCGACGGCGTCAGCGCTTCGACCCACCACTGCCCTCTTTTCAGCGTGCCGTCTTCCTCGCGATGCAACAGATCGGCCTCGCTCAGCATGCCGAGGACGTGACGGTCGGCGTCGACCACCGGCACGGCGCTAATGTCGTGACCGACGAGCAGACGCACCGCCGTCGCGATATCGTCGTCGGGTCCGACCGTCGCGACCTCACGGACCATCACATCGCTCGCGTTCATGATCATCCCCTTGCCTTTGGGCGAAGCCGGATCGGCGGAACGGCGCAATCCTGATTTTCGGGGGGACTATAGCGCGGTGATTGTGACGCCTATATTTCGTTGCCCGCCGCGGCTTTCCGTCGCTGCTCGCGCCTGCTCCGGATCTTCCCTGCTCGCCATGCGTTGACGAGGGGCGGCGATCGAACGCGCGGGCTTCGGCGCGTTAAACGCTTGATTAAGGTGTTGCGCGCAGTTTCAAGAGTTCGAATTGGCCCAAGAACCTGTGTGGACGAAAATCCTGTGAAGTTTCTTCGCAAAGCCTTCGCGGACGACACCAAAGCAATCGCGGCGATCGCGTTGCTTGGACTGGTGATGATCGCGCTGTTCAGACCTTGAAGAGCTGTTCAGACCTTGAAGAGTCGAAGCGCGGGAAATCGAAGCGTGCGGCCGACGAGGCCCGGACCAATCCGTGCTGTTCACTCAAGTTAGACGATCGCCATCTCGTCTAAGATGCGTGCGAATGTCTGGAACTTATACATATCCGCATAGGGGTGTGCGCTCGGATACGCCGGAGCGGCGCCTCGTCGAAGTCAGGGTCGCGCGCCCTGAAATGAGACAGATTCAAGACAGCTTTCAATGGCGCAACATTTGCTTTGTCGAAAATAAGATTCGCAGGAGGCAAGCGTCCACAAGCTGGAATGTAAAAATGACAAAGATACTAATTCTTGTTTGCACATTATCGACTCCAGTCGAGGAATGCTCGCCTGTGAATGCGATCAGCGCCGCCCGCGGACCCGATGTGCAAAACTCGGTGATGTGCGGCTTTTTTGGCCAGAGCCAGCTGGCTCAATCGGTGATCGGCCCACAAGAGGGCGAATATGAAAAGATCGTCTGTTCGATGGGCGGCGCCGGCTGATGGGCGGCTGCGGGCGGTAGCCGACCGTTCGTTCGACGCTTCGCGCTCCGCCCCCTGGCGGCGACGCTCGGCGATAGCGGCAGGCGAAAGCCCTTGGCGCCGCGCGCCCTGACCTCGGCGCATCCGCGCAACGTCGACGGAAGACGCCGCGCGTTCGTTGAGGTTGTCAGTCCGTTTCGCGCCCGTCGCCGGTTGCGGATCATTGCGCGCCCGCGTCTCAGGCGCGGCTCCGGGCGGCGGCGCTACTGAACCGGCTCCACCTGCTCCACCGTCTCATTGGCGACATGGCCGAGATGATCGACCTGTTCGTCGAAGGTTCGCCGCGAATTCGGATCGACGACGGCGATCGGGGCGCTGAGCGCCAGCCCCGCCGCGCCGCCAACCGTCTCTCCGACGCCCATGGCGAAGCCGCCGACGCGCTCGCCAAGACTCTCGCCCGCGCCCGCGAACGCCTCGCCGGCGATCAGCCTCTGGCCGATCCGTTGAACGATCTCAGGATTTTCGGCGAAGGTCGCGTGGTTGAGGCGATCGGCGCCCTGCTTATCGCTGATGTCGATCACGTCGATGCCGGCGTTGGCCAGCGCCGTGTGGTAAGGTTCGGCCAGCGGATCGATCTGCCCGAGCCGCGCGACATCGCCGGCGAGCAGGCGCGAGGCTCTCAACGCGGCGTCGTTGCGGGACACGAACACGGTGAGCCGCGGCCGCGGTTGTCCAATGCTGCGCCACTGTGTGGCGAATACATCGACATCGACGTCCGGCGCGGCCAATATGACGTTGCGGACTTTCGCCGTCACGCGGCCGTCGCGGATCGCCATCTGACGCAAGGTCTCCATCAACAGCCAGGCGCCCATCGAATGGGCCATGACCGTGACCTCTCCAACGCCGGGATCATTCGCGACGCGCCGCAGCGTTTCTTCGAGCGCGTCGCGTGAGGAGATGGTGCTCTCCCTGTCGTACACATATTGAAAAATGCTTCCCCGCGAGGGCCATGTGAACAGGATCGGGGCCGCATCGGCGCCGGAATCATGGGCGATCTGGGCCAGTCCGTAGACCGCGTCTTCGAAACGATTATTGAAGCCATGCACGAAGACGAGCACGCGCCGGTTGCGCGGCAGATGCCGCTTCAGCCATGCCTGCGGCTGGCGCGCATCGGAAAGAGGGGTCACGCTCAGCGTCGCGAAATCGGTCTGCGGATTGGGCGGCAGGCTCGCCGGCCACTGCACCTGACCGACCTGCCTGTGGTCGGCCGGCGGGATCGAGACGGCGATGTCGGTCAATGCGATCCTGCTTTCGCGCTCCCCGGTGAACAGCAGGCCGGGATCGCGCGAGGGCGCCCGCGTCGTCGCGACGAGAAGATCGACCTCGGCGGCGTCGGGCGGGCTCGTCGCGACCGGCTCCAGAACGCCGGTCGGCCGGCCGCATCCGGCAAGAACGCCGCAGGCCAGAACAAGAGCCGCCAGGCGCATCGGTTCCTCGTCTTGAAAGCTGCTTCGCAGCCCGATTATCGCTTACAATTTGCGTATATCAGTTAACGTATCGCGTGAAGGAATTCGTCGCGCCCGCCCGACGCCGCGTCCCGGCCGACCATCGTTCGCCGCCGGGACGTTTTTCCTATCAAATTATAGCGAAGATTGGCGTCGTGCGCCTGAGCCGAACGCCCCCGCAAGCTTCAGGAAGATTTTGAATGCGGGGGGCGTCGAGCCGGAGTCCTTCGCCGCCGGGACGCTCCATCAGGAGGCGGCGCCGGCCGCAGGCGGCGTCTCGGGCGCAGCGGCGCTCGCAGCCGCGTGGCTGGCGAGAGCATTGCGCAAAGCAAGCTCCTTGGTCTCATCGAAAGACGTCTTCAGCACGACGCCGCCAAAATCCTGGATCGCTGCAAGGACCTTATCGGCGGTCATCTCCTGGATAAGCACGAACAGGGCCGCGTCACCCGGCTTGATGCTTTCGGCGAGCTGCTTCATGAACTCGTCGTTGATGCCGACGTCCGTCAGGGCGCCGCCGAGCGCGCCGCCCGCCGCCCCCAAGGCCGCGCCGAGAAGCGGATTGAGGAAAAGCACCCCGATCAGCAGTCCCCAGAAACTGCCGGAGACGGCGCCGGCCGCCGTCGTATTGACGATCTGGTGCAGCTTGATCTGGCCGTCGGCGGATTTCGTCGCGATGACCGCGTCCCCGAGCTTGATCAGATACTCCTTCTGCAATTCGAAGAGCCGCTTGCGCACCTCTTCGGCCTTTTCCTCCGACGGGTAGACAATAACGACGAGATCGGACATAGGAATCACCCCAGTTAGCCATGTGCCGGAACAGCGTGGCAACATGCGCCGCCGACCGTGTTTTTTCAAGCCGCCGCCGCGGTGAATCAGGCGCAATCGGCGAGTCAGGCGCGATCAGGAGGACCGGCCATGTCTAGCGCCATCGTTCGCGTCGCCTGCGCGCTGATCATCGTTTTTCTCGTCATTGGGGCGGCCTTTTTCGCCGACGTGGTTTTCGAGCCGGTCGCCTTCGCGCTTTTCTTCATCGCTCTCGTCTGGCCGCTGCAACAGGCTCTGCAAAAGCGGATGCCGCGCGGCGCGGCGTTGATCGTCACCATCGTCACGACGATGGCGGTCGTGATCAAACTGGTCTCAATGATTGCGTGGGGCGGCGGCCAGATCGCGCAATGGGTCGCCCGCAACTTCGATCGCTTTCAGATCCTTTATCTTTCGGCGTCGAAATGGCTCGAAGGCAATGACATCTTCGCCGGCCCGATCATTACCGAACGCTTCAACGTCGCATGGCTTTTCAGCGTGTTTCAGCAGGTCGCCATCAAGGTGAACAGCCTCGTCGGCTTCTCCCTTCTCGTCTTCATCTTCATGGCGATGGGGCTTCTCGAGGTCGACGTGTTCGGGAAGAATCTGGCCTCCGTCGGGGATCGGACGAACGGCCAGAGGCTGACGGCCGCCGCCGTCAAGATCGCCCGGAAATTTCGCCAGTATATGCTCGTGCGGACGGTCGCCAGCGTCGCGACCGGCCTGATCGTCTGGATCTTCGCGCTGCTCGTCGGCCTCGAACTCGCGGCCGCCTGGAGCGTCATCACATTCGCGCTCAACTACATTCCCTTCATCGGACCGCTGATCGCAACGGCCCTGCCGAGCCTCTTCGCCCTTGTCCAGACGGGATCGTGGGAACTGGCCGTTCTCGTTCTCGCGACGCTGACCATCGTGCAGTTCCTCATCGGCAGCTATTTCGAACCTTTGTTCACGGGCAAGGCCCTCTCCATCTCGTCTTTTTTCGTGGTGTTCGCGGTGTTCTTCTGGGGCTTCATCTGGGGCCTGCCGGGAACCTTCATCGGCGTTCCCATCGCGATCGCCTTCCTCACCATATGCGAGCAGTTTCCGGGCAGCCGCTGGATCGCCGTGCTCCTGTCCGGGCGCGCGGGGGACACGAAGCCGGGCGACGCGTGAGAGGGGCGCGAGCGCGAAGCGCGTGACGCTCCGCCTGCGACGGATTACGATAGGGGCCTGGACGGATTTCCCCGAAGTTCATTGCAACGAGGTCGAAAGCTGATGCAACAGGCTGCAAACACAATCTCGCGCGATCCCGTCCTCGTCGATCTCGCCCTGCAGGGCGGCGGCGCCCATGGGGCGTTCACCTGGGGCGTCCTCGATCGTCTGCTCGAAGAGCCGTGGCTTGAGATCGACGGCATTTCCGGCACGTCGGCCGGCGCGATGAACGCCGCCGTGCTGGTCCACGGCTACCAGAAGGGCGGCGCGCCCGGCGCGCGCGAGGCCCTTGAGACATATTGGCGCCGGGTCTCCGAGGCGGCGCGCTTCAGCCCGTTCCGGCGCGGGCCGATCGACATCCTTCTCGGCCGCTGGACGCTCGATTCCTCGCCCGTCTACGTCGCCATGGATCTCATGTCGCGTCTCGTGTCGCCCTATGATCTGAACCCGAAGGGCGCCAATCCCTTGCGCCAGATTCTCGCCGAGCTGATCGATTTCGAGCTGCTGGCGCGCTCGCCGATCCATCTTTTCGTGACCGCCACCAATGTGCGCACCGGCCGGGGCAAGGTGTTCAAGAACGACGCCATTACGCCGGATGTTCTGCTCGCCTCGGCCTGCCTGCCGACCATGTTCCAGGCCATCGAGATCGACGGCGAGGCCTATTGGGATGGCGGCTACTCCGGCAATCCGACGCTCTCGACGCTGGTGCGTGAGTGCAAGTCGCAGGACACCATTTTGATCCCGATCAACCCGATCGAACGCCCGGGCGCGCTGCGCACCGCCTCCGAAATTTTGAACCGTCTCAACGAAGTGTCCTTCAACGCCGTCGTCCTCAAGGAGCTGAAGATGATGGCGCTGCTGCGAAAAGTGGCCGATCCGGGCGACGGCGAGGGCGCGCTCTGGGCCAACATGCGCATCCACCTCGTCAGGAACGACATCATGACCGAGCTCGGCGCATCCTCGAAGCTCAACGCCGAATGGGCGTTCTTCACCTATCTGCGCGACGAGGGACGAAAAGCCGCGCAGGCTTTCCTCGAAGCCTACGCCCTCGACATCGGGCGCAAGTCCACCCTCGATCTCGATGTGCTCCTTGAAGGAATCTGAACGATGGGACTTCTCGGCATTCTCGTCGCGCTCGGGCTTCTGATCTGGCTCGCCTATCGCGGCTGGAGCATTCTTCTGCTCGCGCCCGCCGCCGCCATCCTCGCGGCCTTGCTGGCAGGCGAACCCGCGCTCGCCCACTGGACGCAAACCTTCATGCGCAGCGCGGCGCAGTTCGTCATGCAGTTCTTCCCGATTTTTCTCCTCGGCGCCCTGTTCGGCAAGCTGATGGAGGACAGCGGTTCGGTGTCGACGATCGCGGGCTTCATGACCGAGCGGCTCGGCGCGAAGCGCGCGGTGCTGGCGGTGGTGCTCGCCGGCGCCCTCGTCACCTATGGCGGCGTCAGCCTCTTCGTCGCCTTCTTCGTCATCGCGCCGATGGCGCATGCGCTGTTCCGCTCGGCGCAAATTCCAAGGCGCCTGATGCCCGCGGCGATCATGCTCGGCGCGTCCACCTTCACCATGTCGGCGCTGCCGGGAACGCCGGCGATCCAGAACGCCATTCCGATGCCCTTCTTCGGCACCACGCCCTTCGCGGCGCCGGGGCTTGGAATCATCGCCTCCGCGATCATGCTGGCGTTCGGCCTCTGGTGGCTCGACCGCGCGGAAGCGAGGGCTCACGCCAATGGCGAAGGCTATGGCGCGGTGGCGGCCTCGGTGCAGGGCGCGCCCGAACATGCGGCGGCGGATCTCACCGTGCGCGAGCGCGCGACGACCGCGGGTTCCTTCGATCCAAACGAGATCGCCCACAGCGACGAGAGCGCGGCGGGGCCGCATATCGCGCTTGCCGTTTTGCCGCTGATCGTCGTCATCGGCGTCAATCTTTTCATGTCGTTCGTCATATTGCCGCGTCTTGACGCCTCATACCTCGCCAAGGAGGCCTGGGGCGCGACCTCGCTCTCCGCCGTCGGCGGCGTCTGGGCCGTCGTCACCGCGCTCGCCGCCGCGATCGTCGTGCTGATCGCGTTGAACTTCCGGCGGCTGCCCTCGCTGCGCGCCTCGATGGACGCCGGCGCCAACGCCTCGGTCCTCCCTGTCCTCAGCGTCGCGAGCCTCGTCGGCTTCGGCTCGGTCGTCGCGGCGCTGCCGGCTTTCGCGCTGGTGCGGGACTGGGTGCTCGGCATTGAGGGCGGCCCCCTTGTTTCGCTGGCGGTCGCGACGAATGTGCTCGCGGCGCTGACCGGCTCGGCGTCGGGCGGCCTCACTATCGCGCTCGACGCGTTAGGAGGCGCCTATATGAAGATCGCCGCGCAACAAGGCATTGACCCCGGCCTCATGCATCGCGTCGCGGTGATCGGCGCCGGCACGCTCGACATGCTGCCCCATAATGGCGCTGTGGTCACCGTGCTCGCCGTCTGCGGCGCCACCCATCGCGAAAGCTATCTCGACATCGTCATGGTCGGCGTCGTCAGTTCGCTCCTCGCACTCGCCGCGGTGATCGGATTGGGGACAGTGTTCGGATCGTTTTGAGCGCGAACGGTCCTTGATCGCAAGCCGCAACTCAGGCCGCAAGCGCGTCCTTGCGCGGCTCACCCGCACGATAGAGCGTGATGTAGAATGCCGGCAGCACGAGCAGCGTCAACACCGTCGCGACGAACAACCCGCCCATGATCGCGAAAGCCATCGGGCCCCAGAACACCGTCGGCGCGATCGGGATGAGGCCGAGCACGGTCGAGATCGCCGTCAGCGTGATCGGCCGGAAGCGCGAGAGCGTCGCCTCGACCACAGCATCCCAGATGTCGCGCCCCTCAGCCCGCTCGGTCTCGATCTGGTCGATCAGAATGACGGCGTTGCGCGCGATCATGCCGGCGAGCGCGAGAATGCCGAGAATGGCGACGAAGCCGAGCGGCCTGTTGAAGGCAAGCAGCACGAGCACGATGCCAATCAGCCCCAGCGGAACGGTCGCAACGACGAGGAAGACGCGGCCGAAACTATGCAGCTGGGCCATCAGGAAGAATAGCATCAGGAACAGCGCGACGGGCAGCAGAGCGAAAACCGAGGCCTGCGATTGCGCGCTCTCCTCCACCGTGCCGCCAACATCGATGTGATAGCCGTTCGGTAGGCTTTCACGCAGCTTCTCGATCGCCGGCGCGAGCGATCGCACCGCGCCTTCCGGCGTCGCCCCGCCGCTAACGTCCGCCTGCACCGTCAAGGTCGGCACGCGGTCGCGGCGCCAGACCAGCGGATATTCCTGATCGAATTCGAAGCTCGCGACCTGGCTGAGGGGAACGGTGCGCCCGTTGGCGAGAGGCAATTGCAGCGCGCGCAGCGTCGAGAGCGAGACGCGCTGCTCGTCATTCGCCCGCGCGACGACATTGACGAGATAGATGCCGTCGCGCACCTGCGTCACCGGCGTTCCCGTCATCACCGTGTTCAGCACTTCGGCGAGCGCCTGCGAACTCAACCCCAGAAGCCGGGCCTGATCCTGGTCGATCCGGATGCGGACCTCGCGCGAAGGCTCAATCCAGTCGAAATTGACCAGCCGCAGATTGTCGTCCGCGCCTATGATCTGGCCAAGCTTCAGCGCGATCGCGCGCACCTCGGAAATGTCGAGTCCGCTGACTCTGTACTGCACCGGCCATCCGACGGGCGGCCCAAGCTCCAGCGGCGACACGCGGACGACGGCGCTCGGAAGCTGCTCGGCCAGCGCCTTCTCCAGCTTCGCATGCAGGCGCTCCCGCGCCGGCACGTCCCTCGCGATCACCACCGCCTGCGAGAAGAAATCGTTGGCGAGCTGCACGTCGAGCGGGAGATAGAAACGGATGGCGCCGCGCCCGACATAGCTGCTCCAGCTCGCGACGTCGGGATCGT
>JBKQMI010000128.1:0-27312 GCA_052146775.1 Methylocella sp.
CGTTGCGCGCGGCCCGTGGCTCGGCCGCGCGCAACGCGCTGTGGAGCTTGGCCATGAACCGGCGATCGAGGCCGACGGGGCGCGGCATTCGTCATTCGACCGCAAGCGCGTCTCGCTGCGCTGGTTCGCGGGGACGATTCTCACGGGCCTTTCCGGCGGCGCGCTGATCGGCGCCGCGATTTACGCCTCACTCGGCAGCCAGTCTTTCGTCGCCGAGCCGCCCTCGCTTGCGCCGCGCAAGGAGATCGCGCTCGATTTCGGCGTCGATCAGCACAAGGCGGACCGGCTGGTCAAATCGGTCGACATCATCGCGGCGAAGCAGACCTTCCGGGCGCCGACCGCGATCAAGGTCGGCGACAAGGAGGTCGTCAAGGTTCACACCTTCACGCGCGTCGAGACGACGCTGCTCCTGAACAGCGCCGGCTTCGCCGAGGATGTGCCGCCCTATAACCCGCTGAAGGTCCTCGCCGACGCGCGCAATCCGATCGACGCGGCGCCGGAGCCGGTTCAGGACGACGCCGAGGTCTCGTGGTCGACGAAAGACATCGACGTCGAAACGCTGTCGCCGATCGGGCTCAGCGTCGACGAGGTTCGGGCTCAGGTCTCAGAGCAGCTGAAGAACACGTCGGAAGCCGGCGCGCGGGAGATCTCGCTGCCGCCGCAGCTGCTCCTCATGCGCACAAGCCGCACCAATTTCCCCGGCATGCTCGCCTACGCCAACCCGGGAGAGGAGATCAAGACGACGCCGTTCTCGGCGATCGAGGTCCGCATGGTTCCAGAGAATGTGTCGAACGTCCCGCGTTCGCCGCAAGCGCCGCAGGAGCGGGAGACGGACGAGCGTCTCGTCGTCGTCCGCCACGGCGAGGGGCTTGAGGACGTCCTGCGCAGCGCGGGGGTGAGCCGGCCGAAGACCGCCGCCGTCATCGCGGCTTTCGGGCTGAGGCCCGGCGAATCCGTCGCCCCTGAAGGGCGCCGCGTGAAGCTGCTTTTTGTCGATCTCGACGGCTCGGGGCAGCCGACGACGCTGGCCCGCGTCTCCGTCTACGCCGAAGAGACCCTGGAGAGCGGCGTCGCCATTGACGATCACGGCAATTACGTGCGCGTGATGGCGCCCTCGCACCCGGCCAAGCAGGCGGCGCCGGATTACGGCGACGACGAAGACGGCATGCGGCTTTACGATTCGTTCTACGAGACGGCGTTAAAGCAGCAGATTCCGCGACCGATCATCGACGATCTCGTGCGCATCTTCGCCAATGACGTCGACTTCCAGCGCTCCGTCGCCGGCGGCGATTCCTTCACCGCCTTCTACGACGAAACCGAAGAGGGCGACGGCCACGACGAACTGCTTTACGCAACCATAACGGCGCGCGGCGAGACCTACCACTATTACCGGTTCCAGACCCCCGACGACGGTCTGCTCGATTACTACGATCAGGACGGCCGTTCGTCGCGCAAGTTCCTGGTGCGGACGCCGATCATCAACGCCAAATTCACGTCCGGCTACGGCTTAAGGTTCCATCCCATTCTCGGCTATACGCGGCCGCACACGGGGGTCGACTGGGCAGCCCCGATCGGCACGCCGATCTTCTCCGCGGGCAATGGCGTGATCATCAAGGCCGGCTGGGATTCGGGCTATGGCCGGCGCATCGAGATCGAACATGCGAACGGCTACGTCACCACCTACAATCACATGTCGGGCTTCGCCCGCGGCGCCATCGAGGGCGCGCGGGTGCGTCAGGGTCAGGTGATCGGCTATCTTGGCCAGACCGGACTCGCGACCGGCCCGCATCTTCACTATGAAGTGCTGGTCAACGGCCATTTCGTCGACCCGATGAAGGTCAAGCTGCCGCGCACCCGCGAGTTCGACGGCCGCATGTTGGCCGCCTTCAAGCGCGAGCGCGAACGCATCGACGGCCTTCTGGCGCAGGCGCCTGCCGCCGAGCAGGTCGTCGCCGACCAGCGGCACGTCGTCGCCGATCAGCACGCAAGATAGGGTTTCCGCGCGAACAACCGAGGCCCCGGGCCGTGCGGGCGGGCTCTCATTTTTTTCGGACGGCGCCGTCTCAAAATCATCGTGATCCGAAGCGCTTGTAGGCGCCCTCGATCGAGGCTGACTGTCCGCAGAAATCCGGGCGGTCGCCGCCGGAGAGCGCGATGATGATATCGGAGCCTTTCACCCTCAGATTGAGGGCGCAGTGCTTGCCGCTCGAATCTTCGTCGGATGGCGCGTAACGCAGCTGGTCGCCTGCAAGCGGGCGGCGGCGCAGCGGAAGCCTGGATTTTCCTGCGCCGCGGCCGAAACTGGGCCAGCCATGAAAAACGCGGTCGCGAGTCCGATGAACCACCGAATACCCGCGATCCGCATCGCGTTAGCTCTGTATCGCCCGGGCTTCCTGATCAGGTTCCGTTCGACTGCTTGACGAGGTCCGACACGATGGTCGAATGGTCGGAGCCGAGCATCTTCATGCGGACCAGCGCGTCGCCCTCGAACCAGAGATCGCGGTCGAAGTCGGCCGGCGCCTTGGCGGAGAGCCGGAAATGGCGGGTCTGGTGCGGTACGCCCTGGATGGTCAGGGTTTCGTCGCCAAGATCTGCGACCTTGACCGAAATGCGCTTTCCGTCGGCCGGGTCGAACAATTCAGTGCGCGTGACGAGATCCCGGCTCCAGAGGCTCGCCGGTGCGATCGACTTCGGCTCTTCGGTTTTCTTGCCGTCGACGATGAGGGCGACCTTGTCAGGCGACGCGGACGGCGCGACCTCCACCTCATGCTTCGTGCCGTTGTCGTCCGTCTGCGACTTGAAGGCGGTGAGCTGGCCGCCCTTCCAGGTCTCGCTGGCGACGTGCTGGCGATGGTACACTTCGACATACATCAGTTTGACGGAGATATCGGTTTTGTTCGTCACCGTCATCGCATCGCCCTGACGATCGATCTCGACGACATTGGCGCCGATCTTGTCGTCCTTGCGGACGATGTCGAAGGTCAGGTGCGTTTTGACGGGCGCGGCGGCCGCGTGCGTTGCGGCGTGCGATTCCACGTGGGCCGGGGCGGCGGCGTGAGCCGGGGGGACGGCGGGATCCGCGCCGGCGGGAATGATTGCGCCAAGCATGATTGCGCAAGGAGCAGCCGCCGCCAGAAAAGCGAGCAGAACGGCAGAAGTTCTCATATTAGCACCCATGGTTGCATTTAGCACACAGGCTAGAAAGCAAAAGCGTCCGTTTTGGGTCAAAATCTATGCGGAGATTTTTTATTTCGCCTTAAACAAGGCGGTTTTTTCAGGCGTCCGCCGAGCTGGAGAGCGCTTCAAAGCGCGATGCGGGAGCGCGCGATTGATTTGTCCGCCAGCGTGTTTCGCGCGGCGCCGGGCGAAAGCCCTTCCTGCCGCAGGGCGCGCAGGGATTTCGCGCGCAGGCTCTTCGACAGTTTCTGACCCGAGGCGTCGCGCAGAAGCCCGTGATGATGGTAGCTCGGGGCGGGGAGATCGAGCAGGGCCTGCAACAGGCGATGAAGATGCGTCGCCATGAACAGATCCTCGCCGCGCACCACGTCGCTGACGCCCTGCAACGCGTCGTCGAGAACGACGGCGATATGGTAGCTCGTCTGGATATCCTTGCGCGCCAGCACGGCGTCGCCCCAGAGCGCCGGGTTGGCCGTGATGTTGCGGGCGTCGGCGCCAGCCCCGCGCGTTTCGCGCCAGCCGAGCGGGAGCCCGATCGCCTTGAGGGCGGCGGCCATGTCGATCCGATGCGCCGCGGGGCGCCCGCTGGCGAGGCGCCGTTTCCGCTCTGCTTCGGAGAGATGCTTGCAAAGGCCAGGGTAGAGCGGCGAGCCGTCGGGGTCGCGCGGCCAGTCCGGCTTGCTCGCGATGCTCGCCATGATCTCACCGCGCGAGCAGAAACAGGGATAGACGAGCCGGCGCGCGCGCAGCCGGTCGAGCGCGGCGGCGTAGACGTCGAAATGCTGCGATTGGCGCCGGACCGGAATCTCCCAACTGATCCCGAGCCAGTCGAGGTCGTCGTAAATCGCCTGCTCGAATTCGGGGCGGCAGCGATCGAGGTCGATGTCCTCGATGCGCAGCAGCATGCGCCCGCCGGTCGCTCGCGCCAGATCGAAATTGAGAAGGGCGGAATGAGCGTGGCCGAGATGCAGAAATCCGTTCGAGGAGGGCGCGAAGCGGAAGGTCTGACCGGAGAAGCTTCGCGTCATGCTGAGGGTCCGGGGTGGATCGTCGCGCCGCCTTTGGCAAGGCGCGAAGCCGCGGTCGTTGGCGGCTATTAAAAGAACGTGGCGCCCCTTATGGCAAATCCCATTTGGCGAGGCCGATCATAGCGCGCCGGCCCGATCGCCGCGACGGGCGTTTTGACGCCTCAAAAGGTTGTGAAGCCTGAGAGCGGCAGCATGAGGAACAGCGGACGTCGCTTTTCCGCCCGCATCGAGATCAAGGCGATTGGAATCCATCACGATCATGATTTTGGATCGATTCAATCCAAAATCTTCGTGAACTAATACCGCACCTTGACGTATTCGCCGGGCGCATCGCCGAGAGGGGGCAATTCGCCGTCGCCGGGCAGGCGCGCGCTCACCTTCTCCGGAGACTGCCGCGTCAACCATTCGAGCCAGTCGGGCCACCAGCTGCCTGGATGCTCCTGCGCCTTTTCGAACCAGTCCTCGAACGCGCCGGATGGGCGCTCGCCGGTCCAGTACTGATACTTTGGCTTGGCCACCGAATTGATGACGCCGGCGATGTGGCCGGAGCCCGCAAGCACATAGCGCACGTCGCCGCCGAAGAGCTGTGCGCCGATGAAGACGGAGCGCGCCGGGGCGATGTGATCCTCGCGCGTGGCGAGGTGGTAGATCGGGATGGATACTTTCTCGAGGTGAAGGGTCTTGCCGCCGAGTTTGGCCTTGCCGAGCGCAAACTTGTTCTCGAGATAGCACCCGCGCAGATACCCCATGTGGTTGGCCTCGGTCATGCGCGTCGAGTCGGAGTTCCAGGCGAGCAGGTCGAAAGCGAGCGGCGGCTTGCCCCGCATGTAATTGTTGATGACGAAGGACCAGATTAGATCCTCGGGGCGCAGCATGTTGAAGGAGGTCGCCATCGACGAGGCTTCGAGATAGCCGGTCGCCGCCATTCTCTGCTCCAGCTCCCGCAGGTGCTCCTCGTCGACGAAGATCTTGAGATCGCCCGCCTGGCTGAAATCGGTCTGCGTCGTGAAGAAGGAGGCGCTTTCGATCCGGTCGTCGCTGGTCTCGGCCATATAGGCGAGGGTCATGGCGAGCAGCGTTCCGCCGATGCAGTAGCCGATCGCCGTCACGCGTTTTTCGCCCGTCGCCTTTTCGACGGCGTCGAGCGCGGCGAGGATGCCTTCGCGCATATAGGCTTCAAACCCCTTTTTGCGATGGCGCGAATCGGGGTTGACCCAGGAGACGATGAACACCGTGAGCCCCTGCGACACCGCATAGCGCACGAAGCTTTTCTCTGGATTGAGGTCGAGAATGTAGAATTTGTTGATCCATGGCGGAATGATCAGGAGGGGCCGCCTGTAGACGGTCTCGGTGGTCGGCGCATACTGGATCAGTTCGATGAGGTCGTTGCGGAAGATCACCTTGCCCGGCGTCGTCGCGAGGTTCATGCCGACGGCGAATTTCGACGCGTCGTAGCGGGTGATCTTGAGACGGCCTTTGCCGGCCTCGAGGTCCTTCGCCAGCATGGAGGCCCCGCGGACGAGATTCTCGCCGCTCGACTCGATCGTTTCGCGCAGCACTTCTGGATTGGTGGCGAAGAAATTCGAGGGTGCGAGCGCGCTCGAAACCTGGCGCAGATAGAATTTGGCCTTCTCGCGGATGCGCGGATCGAGGTCGGGCGCGCGGTCGATGAGGCCGTTCGCCCAGGCGACCGAGATCGCATGCGCCTGCCGCAGAAAATCGAAGAAGGGGCTCTCGCGCCACTCGGGCGCCGAGAATCGCTTGTCGGCGGGATCGTGGGGAACGAGGGGCGCGTCGGTTTCGCCGGCGAGCCGGCGCAGCGTGTTCGACAGGAGGCCGAGGAAACTCGTCGCCAGCGCCGTTTGCGCCTCGACGGTGCGCGCGGGATCGGCGAGCCAAGGTTCGCTGACCTTGCCGATCAAACGGATCGCAGCCTGGAGTTCGTTGGAGAGATCGCTGGCCTGTTCGCCCGGCTCCGGCGGCTTGAGGGAAGCCGCCAGCGCTCTGCCGCCCTGCTCGACGAGCCGCGCCATATTATAGGCGAGGCGCTCGAAATCGGGCTTCGGCGCATCGGCGTCGGCCGCGATTTTCGCGAGCCCCGGCGCGAGCGCGGCGAAGGCCGGATGGATGGCGGGAAAGCCGGGAGCGACGGGCGCTGGCGCGGCCGGGGCGGCGGGCGTGGCGTCCGGCGCGTCGGCGGCGTTTTTGACGCCGCGCCGTTTCTTCTCCACCGAGGCCTGCGCCCGGGCTCTTTTCTTGTCGACCCGGACGGCTGTCTTGATCTTGTTCACCTGTCCGTTTTCGCCGCCGCGCCCGGTTTTGCCTGGACTCATGGGGTTTCTCTCTCCACAGCTTCAGTTTTCTTAGCAATATTAATGTGTCGAGGCGGATCTTCGAGGCGCTGGCGGCCACGGGCCGGGCCGCGCATCATAACGAATTTCGGTCGACTGGAAACCTTGTCGAGACCATGAAATGCGCCAATTCCGGTCACTATATATAAGCCGAGACCGCCGCACGAGCGACGGAGGCCGAAACGCCGCGAACAGGGACGTAATGCATCGCTTGACGTCGAAGACCCGAAAATCTGCGCCTGCGCGATCAGCCGTCCTGTTCGGCGGCATGGAGGCGCTTGTCTGCGCGGCGATGGTTCTTTCATGCGCGATTTTCCCATGCGCGAGCCTCAAGGCCCAGACCGATGCGCCGGCTCCGGCGCAGGGGCAGCAGCCCGCGCCCGCCGTTGCGGCCACCCCCGCGCCAACGCTCCCCGCTGCGACCGCGACGACGTCAACGGCCCCTGCTGCGCAGCAACGGAAGAAATCGAAAAATCCGACCGGATCGCCGCTCGACACCTTGATGAGCACCCGGCTTCTCGCCGATGTGCCGGAGGCGAGAGATTTCGTGCGCCAAAATCGGCCGTCGCCGGAGACGCTCGACTTCAAGCCGACGTCGGGAACCGACCCGAAGCGGCCGAAGCCGAGAACGAAAACCGAGCTCGATGCGCTGCGGAGCGAACTCGAGAGCGCGGCGCAAAAGAACGAAGAGCGCGCCGGTCTCCGCAAGCCGGCGGGCAAGGCGCCAAAGGCGCCGCTGAACTGAAACGCTAGAGTGGGATGAGGAAAAGCGGAATCGCTTTTCCGCCTGCATCCCGCTCTAATCTATTGGAAGCGATCACATTCATGATTTTGGATTGATGTGGGTCCAAAATCATCGTGCACTTAGGCCGGAATCAATCATGTCGAATGAAAAGCGCCCGCCGCTGCCGCCCTTCACGCAGGAGACCGCGGCGCAGAAAGTCCGCCTCGCCGAGAACGCCTGGAACAGCCGCGATCCCGCGCGCGTCGCGCTCGCCTATACGCAGGACAGCCAATGGCGCAATCGCGCCGAATTCATCAACGGCCGCGCCGAGATCGTCGCCTTTTTGACGCGCAAATGGGTGCGGGAGCTGGATTATCGGCTGGTCAAGGAGCTTTGGGCCTTTGGGGACAACCGCATCGCGGTCCGCTTCGCCTATGAGTTCCGCGACGATTCCGGCAACTGGTTCCGCGCCTACGGCAATGAGAACTGGGAGTTCGACGAAAACGGATTGATGGCGCGCCGCCTCGCCTCGATCAACGACCTGCCGATCGCCGCATCGGAGCGCAAGTTCTTCTGGCCGCTGGGCGAGCGCCCGGCCAACTGCCTGGAGCTGTCCGAGCTGGGGCTTTAACCAAGCAGCGTCGCGAGCCGCGCGAATGCCGCTTCATTCGCGCCATCCCCGTCCCGCCGCAGCGCCAGCACGGGCGCCGCGGTGAAATTCTCAAGGCTCGCGCATGTCGCTTCGAGATCGACGGGCGAATCCGGCGTCTCGTTGACGACGAGCGCGCAAAGTTCGAGGCCGCGGCATTTCAGCGCGTCAAGCCCCGTCAGCGCGTGGCCGATCGCGCCGAGATAGGAGCCTCCGACAAAGATCAGCCGCAGGTCGAGCGCGCTCATCAGATCGAGTTGGGTCGCGCGGGCGTTGAACGGGACCATGACGCCGCCGGCGCCTTCGATGAGCAAAATTTCTTGTGCCGCCTTCGCCCTGGCGATGGCCTGCCGGCAAACCGCCGTCACCGCCGCCATGTCGATGGCGCGCCCCTCGGCGGCGGCGGCCATGTCGGGCGAGAGCGGCGCCCTGAAGCGCCAGGGCGCGATCCGCGCGAGGTTTTCCTCCGTTAGTGGGCGACCCAGCGCTTCGAGCAGGATGGCGGGATCGCTGCCGGCGGGATTATCCGGATTGTATCCGCTGACCACCGGCTTCAGGACATCGACGGCCCGGCCGCGCGTTTTCAGGGCGCGCGCAAGACCCGCGGTGACGAAGGTCTTGCCGATGTCGGTTCCCGAGCCCGTGACGAAATAGGCGCCCATCTTACGTTCGCGAATCTCTTGCCTGCAGAATGGATCCTACGGCCTCGGCCGCGCGGGCGACATCCGCGTCGCTATGCAGGGCTGTGAAGGCGAAGCGCAGCCGCGCCGTGCCGGGCGGCACTGTCGGCGGCCTGATGGCGGCTGCGAGAAAGCCCATCTCCGCCAGCTTGCGCGAGGCTTCGACCGCGGCCTCCGGCGCGCCGAGAACCACCGGGACGATGGCGCTTTGCGCCTCAGGAAGGCCAAGGGCGGCGGTGAAGGCGCGGGCTTTGGCGAGCGGTTTTGCGACGAGGCCTGGCTCGCTTTCAATGATGTCGAGGGCGGCGATCGCGGCGCCCGCCATGGCGGGGGGAAGGGCGGTCGAATAAATCAGCGTTCGCGCGCGAGTTTTGATGAGGTCGATGACGGGCTTTGAGGCGCAAAGATAACCGCCATAGCCGCCGATCGCTTTCGAAAGCGTTCCCATCTGCAACGGCACACGCGGATCGCCGGCCGCGGCGACGGAGCCGCGCCCGTCGCCGATGACGCCAAGCCCATGCGCGTCGTCGCTCATCAGCCAGACGTCGTAATCCGCGCAGAGCGCGGCAAGCTCCCGCAGAGGCGCGCGGTCTCCGTCCATCGAGAAGATTCCGTCGGTGAGGAGCAACGCGTGGGAATAGCTCGCGCGATGGATAGCGAGCAATTCCTTTGCGTGCAAAATATTGTTGTGCTGGAAGATCATCGTTTTGGCCGCCGCGAGCTGCGCGCCGGCGAAGAGGCAGGCATGGGCCAGCTCGTCGATCAGGATGAGATCCTTTGGTCCCGCAAGCGTCGGGACGATACCGAGATTGGCGAGATAGCCGGAGCCGAAGACGCAGGCCGCCTCGGTTCGTTTGACCCGGGCGAGGCGGGTCTCAAGCTCGCCGAGGAGGGGATGGTCGCCAGTGACGAGGCGCGAGGCGCCGGCGCCGGCGCCGTAGCGTCCGATCGCCGCGATGGCGGCGGCCTTCACGGCCGGATGATGGGTGAGATTGAGATAGTCGTTGCAGGAGAAGGAGAGCAGGCGGCGGCCGTCGCGGACGACGTAGAGGGCGTCGGAGCGGTCGCTCTCGACGAGGGTGCGGCGCAGATGGGCGGCGTCGAGTTTGGCGAGTTTTTGGGAGGCGAAGGCGTCGAGGGATTTCATTGCGGAGTTTTTGCCTCGTTGACGCGAAGCCGACTGAAGGGCTAGGCGAGGTTTTGCGCAAATGCGTGGCGGACGCAAATCCAAACCCCAAACTAAGGAGGCGAACGCGTGAGCGCCGGACCGCCCGACTGGTTCAAGAACGGCCTGCCGCATGTCTGGCTGCCCTATGCGCAGATGCGCACGGCGCCGCCGCCGCTGCCGGTCGCCGCCACGGAGGGCTCGCGCATAAAACTCAGCGATGGCCGCGAGCTGATCGACGGGATCGCCAGCTGGTGGACCGCCTGCCATGGCTACAATCATCCCCATATCGCCGAGGCCGTGACGCGGCAGCTCGCCGCGATGCCGCATGTGATGTTCGGCGGCCTTGCGCATGAGCCGGCCCTGACGCTCGCGCGGCGGCTCGCGCAGCTTTTGCCCGCGCCGCTCTCCCGCGTGTTCTTCAGCGACAGCGGCTCGGTCGCGGTCGAGGTCGCGATGAAAATGGCGGTGCAATACTGGCTCAACCGGGGCTTTGGTGGGCGCTCGAGGTTTCTCGCCTTCAAGGGCGGCTATCATGGCGATACCTTCGCCGCCATGTCCGTCTGCGATCCGGAAGAAGGCATGCACGCGCTCTTTTCCGGCGTGCTGGCGAAGCAGATCATCGTCGATCTGCCGACGGATGAGCCGCGCGAGGCGGCGTTCGAGGCGGCGCTCGAAGCGCATGGCGAGATGCTTGCGGCCATCATCGTCGAGCCGCTGGCGCAGGGCGCGGGCGGCATGATCTTTCATTCTCCGGAAGTTTTGCGAAAGCTGCGGCTGGCGGCTGACCGGCATGGCCTGCTGCTGATTTTCGACGAGGTGTTTACGGGCTTCGGCCGCACCGGAACGCTGTTCGCCTCAGAGGCGGCGGGGGTCGCTCCCGACATTATCGCGCTCTCGAAGGCGCTGACCGGCGGGACCATGGGGCTGGCGGCGACGGTCGCCACAAGCGCGGTGTTCGAGGCTTTCCTGTCGGACGATCCCTCGCACGCGCTGATGCACGGGCCGACCTTCATGGCCAATCCGCTCGCCTGCGCCGCCGCCAACGCCTCGCTGGACCTGTTCGAGAGCGAGCCGCGGCTGGAGCAGGTCGCCGCCATCGCCACCGCGATGCGCCGCGATCTCGATCCCTGCCGTGACCTGCCCGGCGTGCGAGACGTGCGCGTATTGGGCGCGATCGGCGTCGTCGAGCTGGAGCGAATCGATGATTTGGCGGATTTGAAGCGGCGCTTCGTCGAGGCGGGCGTCTGGGTGCGCCCGTTTCGCAATATCGTCTACCTGACTCCGGCCTTCACCATCGGCGAAGATGATCTGAAGCGCCTGACCGACGCCGTCGCCGGCGTTCTACGCGCGGGGTCGCTTTAGTCCCGCTTGTCTTCAGTCCCGCCTGTCTTGGGATTTATCCGCGGCGCCCTTGGCGCAAACGACGTGCGTTTCGGTGCGGGTCACGCCATAGCCTTCGTCAAGCGCCACTTTCTGCGCAATGCAGCCCGCGTCGGCCGCCTGGGGCTCCGCGACGGACCGATCCTGCGTTCCCATATAGGCTGCGAACATAATGGCCAGACCGAGCGCAAATCCTAAAATCGAACCCAGTCTAAGCATGTCCCATTCCAATCTTGACGCCGCTTTGAATATAGTTCGACATCTAAACAGCCGGGCTCGCAAACGGTTCCGTTTGCACGGCGCGGCCCTGTCAAAAAAGCGGGGCGTTGAAGCTGCAACTTGGTAGCCGAGGCCCGCACGCTAAACTAGTGCAGCGGCGCAACACCTGCGCGTTTCGGTCAGGCGGATTTGCGGCTGGGAGCGGTTTCGCGGCGTTGGCGGGAGACTTCCTCCGTTGTTAGAGTTCGGCGTTTTCGTCCGGCCAGTCGCTAGGGGTATATCAGGCGCAGCTCGACTTTCTCGCGGCGACGCTGCGCGGACGAACGGGACGGCGGCGTCGATCGGCGTCGCCCTGAGGGGCGGGCTTGAGCGAACTGCAAAGCGTCGCGCCATTTGGCGATCCAAATCCGGTGCAGGCCTCTCACGCCGGCCTCGCGCCGCGCCCGATATCTCGACCGCCGCGCCTGCCGGCCGGACCTCCGGCATGCGTCGCCCAGGCGATGCAGCCTTGGCAAAGGGACGCCCCGAGCGGGTGGAGCGCCCATCTCGAACAGCCAGGCGCAGAAGCATCGCGCGGATCCGGCTGTGGGGGCCGCGCGACGTCTCCATTCAGCGGTTGGCGGAGGACGTTCCTGGATCACGATGATTTTTGACCCACATCAATCCAAAATCGTGAACGTGATCGATTCCTTTAGTTTAGAGCGCGATGCGGAGGGAAAATCGGTTGCTGCTTTTCCTCATCCTGCCCGGCTCGAGCCGGAAGGCTCAACTCGACCCGGCAAATGCGCTTCGCCTCTTGCTGCACGAAAAGCGATTCCAGCGCTTCGAGCGCGAGAATCTCCGAATGTTCGGGGGAGCCCCACGCGAACTTGCCGGCGCAATAGAGGTCCTGGAGTTCACGCAGCCTCGCAAATAATTTGAGACGCCTTTCCCCGCAATCAAGCATGTTGTGCCCCTATCCCCTGAATTGACAGGAAACAACGCAAATCACCTGATACGTTTCACCCGCCGCGGCATGAAGAACTGCCTCCCGCTGGTCGCGAAGCTCAAATCTACGAATCTTCAACTGTTCGGGAGCGCGGCGGCAACGCTTGGCGGACTTTGTTGCTTTGCTATTTTTTCCTTGCTGTATCGTTATTAAATGAAAACGTTTCCCATAAGGATATTGGGTGTCAATAAGGATAGTTACGTACAGCGAATTATTGCCATTCAATTGCCAATACAGCTTATACCAGACACGAGGCGGCGGTCGCCCGATCCGCGCTCCCGACGGCAACCGGGGAGGCAGAACAAAAACGGAACTTGCGCTTGGCGCCCGCCTCGTTTAGGCACGGGGCATGGCCAGAATCATCGCTCCGCCGCCGCCCGCCTCCGGCGGGTCCGAGCCCGTCAATCTGCGCGACGCGCTGGAGGAGCGCTATCTCGCCTATGCGCTCTCGACCATCATGGGCCGGGCGCTGCCGGACGCGCGGGATGGGCTAAAGCCCGTCCATCGCCGCATCCTTTACGGCATGCAGATCCTGCGGCTCGACCCCGGGACCGCCTTCAAGAAATGCGCGAAAATCGTCGGCGACGTGATGGGCTCGTTCCATCCGCATGGCGATCAGGCGATCTATGACGCGCTCGTCCGCCTCGCGCAGGATTTCTCCTCGCGCTATCCGCTGGTCGACGGGCAGGGCAATTTCGGCAATATCGATGGCGACGGCGCCGCCGCCTATCGCTACACCGAAGCGCGCATGACCGACGTCGCGCGGCTGCTGCTCGATGGCATCGACGAGGACGCGGTCGATTTCCGCGACAATTATTCGGGCGACCAGCAGGAGCCTGTCGTGCTGCCCGCGGCGCTGCCGAACCTGCTCGCCAATGGCGCGCAGGGCATTGCGGTTGGCATGGCGACCTCGATCCCGCCGCATAATCTCGCCGAACTCTGCGACGCCGCGCTCTATCTCATCACGCATCCGCAAGCCACTGTCGACCAGCTCCTGAAATTCGCGCCGGGGCCGGATTTTCCGACCGGCGGAGTTCTGGTCGAGCCGGCCGAATCGATCGCCGAAACCTACCGCACCGGGCGCGGCTCGCTGCGCCTCAGGGCGCGCTGGAGCAAAGAGGATTCCGCGCGGGGCGCGTGGGTGATCGTCGTCACCGAAATTCCTTACATGGTGCAGAAGTCCCGGCTAATCGAAAAGATCGCCGAGCTTCTGAACGACAAGAAGCTGCCGCTCGTCGCCGACATTCGCGACGAATCGGCCGAGGACGTGCGCCTCGTCATCGAGCCGAAGAGCCGCGCGGTCGATCCCGCCATGCTGATGGAGCATCTGTTCCGGCTGACCGAGCTTGAGACGCGCTTTCCCATGAATATGAATGTTCTGGTCGATGGCGTCGTGCCGCGCGTCGTCTCGTTCGGGGAGGCGCTGCAGCAATGGCTCGACCATCGCCGCGAGGTTTTGCTGCGCCGCTCGCGTCATCGCCTCGCCGAGATCGTGCGTCGGCTCGAAGTGCTGGCCGGCATGCTGATCGTCTTCCTCAATCTCGATGCGGTGATCCGCATCATTCGCGAGGAGGACGAGCCGAAGCCAAGGCTGCAGGCGGCGTTCGGGCTCTCGGAAGCGCAGGTGAATTACGTCCTCGATACCCGCCTTCGCAGCCTGCGCCGGCTGGAGGAGATGCAGATCGCCCGGGAGCACGACGAACTCGTCAAGGAGCGCGCGGAAATCGAGACGCTGCTTGGCGACGAGGTCCGGCAATGGAAGACCATCACCGCCCAGATTCGCGAGTTGAAGAAGAAGTACGGGCCCGAGACCAAGCAAGGCCGCCGCCGCACGAGTTTGGCGGATGCGCCCGATCTTGGCGACGTTGATTTCGCCACCGCTTTCGTTGAGCGCGAGCCGGTGACGGTCGTCGTCTCGCAAAAGGGCTGGATACGCGCCCTTAAAGGCCAGGTCGCGGATTTGAGCGCCCTGCAATTCAAGGGCGACGACGCCTTGAGCGTCTCGTTCTTCGCGGAGACCACCTCGAAAATCCTCGTCCTCGCGGGCGATGGCAAGATTTTCACGCTCGACGCCGGAAAACTCCCCGGCGGCCGCAGCCAGGGCGAACCCTTGCGGCTCCTCGCCGACATCGGCGAGGGCGAGACGATCAGCGCGGTGTTTCCCTATGCGTCCGGCGCGAAGATGCTGGTCGCTTCGAGCGACGGACGCGGCTTCGTCGCGCCGCAGGACGAGATGATCGGGGGCACGCGCAAGGGCAAGGCGCTGCTCGGCGTCGAGAAGCCGGCGACGGTGGCCGTCATCGTTCCGGCTGAGGGCGACCATGTCGCCGTGATCGGCGAGAACCGCAAGCTTCTGGTGTTCCCGCTGGAGCAGGTCCCGGAAATGGCGCGCGGCAAGGGCGTGCGGCTGCAGAAATACCGCGACGGCGGGATCGCCGACGCCAAGGTGTTTTGGCTGAAAGATGGGCTGACCTGGAAGGATTCGGCGGGGCGCGTGTTTACGGTCGGGGCGGCGGAGCTGCAAGAATGGATCGGCAACCGTGCCGACGCGGGCCGCCTGCCGCCAAGAGGGTTTCCGAAGAACAACAGGTTTGGGTGAAGCCATCACTGCTGGGGCGGCGCTGACGAAAACTTGATAATATGAGAGTGCTTTTTTATCATATCAGACGCTTATGTCAGCGCCAGTCGTCATCCGCCCCGTCACTACAGCCGACCGGCCGCAGCTCCGCCGGGCGATAGTCGAGTTGCAGGAGCATGAGCGGCGACAACACGCAACGCGACTGCCGGGCGAAGAGATTGCCGACGTCTACTTGGACTGGATGCTTAAACAGGCCGAAACCGGAGGCGCGGTGTTGGTGGCGCAGAGCGAGGGGAGCTTCGTCGGTTTTGTCGCCGGATGGATTGAGCAAACCGACGCCATCGGCGAAACCGCGGACTCAAAGCGCTTCGGCTACATCTCCGATATTTGCGTCATGCCTGCTTACCGTGGAAAGCGGATCGCGGCGCAATTGCTCGACGAGATCGAACAATATCTTCGACATGGCGGAATCGCGCGCTTGCGCATCAATTCCCTCGCAGTGAACTCATCAGCGCGCGCAAGCTATGAACGCGCAGGCTTTGTCCCGTATGAAATTCTCCACGAGAAGGTGATCGCGGGCAGGCTCAATGGCGATCATTCCCCCGACGGCGACAAACCATGAACCGCCGACCCGCGCGCGCCATCTTTGCCGCCAGGTGGTGAACGGGCGGGCGGTCGCCCAAGAAGCGTTCGATGCCGCGCGATGCGTCTTCCGCTTACCGTTCTCGCCTCAAGAACGGCGGGCAAAGGAGGCGCGGCAGGTGTGAAGCCCCACTCATGCGCGCGCGGACACTTGGCTAAATCCTCCCACCTCGAATCGTTTTCGATGAAACGGGAATTTCGCCATGAATATCGCTCATATTGTGAAGGCGGCGGCGCTGATCGTTCCGATGCTGGGCGTGTCGACCCTGGGCGCCGACGCTGCGGCGGTTGCGTTGCAAGGACCCTACGGGCTCGCCGTCGATCAGAACACCGGCTCGCTCTACATCGCCGACGGATCCGCCGGACAGATCGACCTCTACAATCCAGCCACGAATGTGGTTTCGGCCTTCACCAAGGTCGCCGGCGTCTCCGCGCTGGCGGTCAACGGCAACGGACTCGTCTATGCCGGGATCAGCGGCGCAACCGGGCAGATCGCCATCTATAATGCGCAGGGCAAACTCGTGAACGTGCTGCCGACGCCAGCCGGCGACTTTCCTTCAACCATGACCTTCGACGCGGATAATGTCCTCTTCGAGTCGCCAGGCTATTGCAGCGGAGGCGGAGCCGGGCTCAACGCCTATGGCGGCGATCTTTCTTTTCCCTGGCAGTCCGCCGGGGGCCGGATTATTGTCCCGCCTTTCGGTCCATCCCTGCAGCTCCAGTCCTACACCTGCACCTCGGCCCCGGAAGGCGCCTCGTTTGCGCTGGCTTATGATAATGGTCAGGTTTTCATGTTATTCAATGGCGGTTTGGACGCCTATGATGAGCAAACGCTGGCGTCGGGTCATGCTTTCGAGTTTTTTTTCACCCTTCAACAGACGGTCGACCTCGGTTTTCCGCCGTTCCTGACGGCATTCGCCATGTGGAAAAGCAATCATTTCGTCGCGGTCCCGGGCACGGCCTTCGCCGCCGCCGTCGATGGCGCCCACAATATCTTCTACTCCGACCCGCTCGGCAAGGACATCGCCGTCACCGGCAAGGCCTATTCGAATGGACAGGGCGGCGGCGCTACGGGCGTTCCGCCAAAGAAGCTGCTCGCCAATCTTTCGTCGAGGCCCTTCGGGATCGCCTTCGACAAAGCGCGCTCGCGCCTCTATGTCAGCTTCCCCAGCGAGCGTCTCGTCCGCGCCTATGCGGTGAGCTACATGACCCAGAATGGCGTCAAAGTCCCGGCGCTCTCGACGCCTCCGATGCTCATCCAGTGAGCCCATCGCCACGCCTCGACGCAGGCTCGATGCCCGGCTTAGGCCGGGCATGAAGCGTTTTGCGCGGATCGGCCGGGCCAGCGACGGCGTTGGGGCATCACCCCACCCGGTCCCAGCCGTTCATGCCGAGGCGCTCCTGCGGCAGGAAGCGGGACTTGTAGGCCATCTTGCGCGAGCCCTCGACCCAATAGCCGAGATAGACATGCGGCAGGCCGAGGCGGCGGGCGCGTTCGATGTGGTCGAGGATCATATAGGTGCCGAGCGAGCGCCGCTGCTCATCCGGAGCGTAGAAGGAATAGACCATCGAGAGGCCGTCGGCGAGAAGATCGGTGAGGCAGGCGCCAAGCAGCAGCGTCTCGCCGGGCGCTTGCGGGTCGGGCGCGCGATATTCGACGACGCGGCTTTCGACATGGCTGTCCTCGACCATCATCGAATAATCGAGGATGGTCATGTCGGCCATGCCGCCTTCGCCGTGGCGGGCGTCGAGATAGCGGCGAAACAGCGAATATTGCTCCGCCGTCGGGTCGGTCCGGCCGACGAGGCCGACGAGATCGGCGTTCTGGTCCAGAACCCGGCGAAAGTTGCGCGAGGGGCGGAACTCGGCGACCTTGACGCGGATCGAGACGCAGGCGCGGCAGCGCTCGCAGGCGGGCCGGTAGGCGATTGTCTGGGAGCGGCGGAAGCCGGAGAGCGTCAGCTGATCGTTGAGGCCGACCGCCCGGCCGCCGATCAGATGGGTGAACACCTTGCGTTCCTGGCGGTCGGGGAGATAGGGGCAAGGGGACGGCGCCGTCAGATAAAACTGCGGCGCGTCGCGCGGTTCTCGCGTCAAGCTGGTCGGTCCCTTTGATCCCGTTTTCATTTTTGTGCGAACAAAGCTAGCTGTTTCCCACGCCGCCGCAACTAAAAATACGCATCGCGCCTAACCCGGACGACGGGTCATGATCACGCCGGCGAGGATATCGTGCAAACATCTTTTTCCGTCCGCGACGAGCGAGACAAGGAAAATCGGCGGAAAAAGCGTGCTGAGGTAAAACAGCACCGCATGGGCGGCGGCGATCAGGAAGGGAAGCTGCTGCCCGTCGATGAGGCGCAACTCTAGGTCCATCGCCCGCATGCCGGGCGTCGCCATGTTCGGCCCGGACACGGTGAGGCCGTTGTAGAAGAAGGCGACAAAGGGAAAAATCGGCGGCAGGATCAACAGCGCAAGCCCGAAGGTGAGGACGGCCAGCGCGAACCAGATCGCGACCGAGAAGATGGACACCAGAATGAAGTCGAGGATGAAGGCGACGATCCTGCGCGTCCTGACCCCAGCGAAGGCCGCCGCCGGAAGATTGGCCGGAAGATACGCCGGGGTCGACACGGGCCACCCGCCAAAGCCGCCGAAATTGCTCATCTTGCGTTCCTGTCCGCCCGTTCCCGTCAAAAACCGCCGCGCGGCCCAGCGCTCCCCGCGATCGGCGCGCGCCATATTTGGCCCCGCCGACGCCGCGCAACAAGATCCGGATTCCCGTTCGATCACGACGATGGCGGTTGATCGAAGGCTTTTTTTCGGCGCCCGCCCAGACCTGTATTGGCTAATTCGGTCGCGACGCCGAAGATGAAGATGAAGAGCCGACAAGACGAGGAACGATGCATGAAGGAACCCGATTCGCCCGCGCTCACCCTCGTGGCGCCGGGCGCCAAATGCGGCGCCGGCGCGCCCCAGGCCGGTCCGCAAGCCGAGCCGCCGCCTGATTTCGTCAGGCTGGCCGACATCGCGCCGCATATCCGGCAGGACATGCGTTACGCGGGATCGGAGAATTTTCTCGGCCGGCCGGTTCCTGGCTATTGCGCGGCGCAATGCTGGCTGCGCCGGGAGGTGGCGGAGGCGCTCGCCGCCGTGCAGAAGGATGCGCAGGCGGCGGGACGCGGCCTCGTCGTCTACGACTGCTACCGGCCGCAGCAGGCGACGCGGGCCTTCATCGCCTGGGCGGCCGACCCTTCCGATCAGGCCCAAAAGGCGGCCTACTATCCCCATCTCGACAAGGCGGCGCTGTTCGATCTTGGCTATATCGCGCGCGAATCGGCCCATTCGACGGGCGTCGCCGTCGATCTTGCGCTGATCGGGCTCGATTTCGGCACGCCTTTCGATCTTTTCGACGCGGCGTCCGGCACGCATGATCCGGGGATTTCGGAGGCCGCAAAGCAGAACCGCGCGATGCTGATCGCCCTGATGGGGCGCCATGGCTTCGTCAATTTCGCCAAGGAATGGTGGCATTTTACGCTGGAGGGGCTGCCCGATGTCCGCCCGCTCGATTTCGAGGTCCGCTAGGAATGCGCCAGGCGCTGCATCAGCTTCATGTCGAAACGCGCGGCAAGGGCCTCGTCGAGATCACCCCGAAAGTCGCCGCTTTCGTGCGCGGCGAGAAGATCGAGACGGGGCTTTTGACGCTGTTTTGCCGGCACACCTCCGCCTCGCTCCTCATTCAGGAGAACGCCGATCCTGACGTTCTGGCCGATCTTGCGGCGTTTTTCGAGAAAATCGCGCCGGAGGACCCCGCGCGCTACATTCATAACGCCGAGGGGCCGGACGACATGCCCGCGCATATCCGCGCCGCGCTGACCCAAACGCAGCTTTCGATCCCCGTCGCGGCCGGCGCCATGATGCTCGGCGCGTGGCAGGGGATTTTCGTTTTCGAACATCGCCGCGCGCCGCATCGGCGGCTTGTCGCGCTGCATCTTCTCGGCGCGTGAGGAGGGCGCCAGGCAAGCAAGACCCGCCATCGCGCCCACGCTTTTTTCGTGCTAGCAAGCGCGAAGGAGAGCCAGCATGACGCAAAAAGCTTCCGTGACGGCGGCCGTCCTGGTGATTGGCGACGAAATCCTGTCGGGGCGGACCAGGGACGTAAACAGCGGCTATATCGCCGATTACCTCGCCAAGATCGGCATCGATCTGTGCGAGATGCGCGTGATCGGCGATATCGAGGGCGAGATCGTCGCCGCGGTCAACAGCCTGCGCGCGCGCTATGATTATGTTTTCACAACCGGCGGCATCGGTCCGACGCATGACGACATCACCGCCGACGCCATCGCGGCGGCCTTTGGCGTTCCCATTTCGGAAGACCCCCGCGCGCTCAAACTGCTGCTGGAGCGGATGAAGCCCGACGGCCTCAACGAAGCGCGCCGGCGCATGGCGCGCATTCCGCATGGCGCCGAGCTGGTCGAGAACGATATTTCGAAGGCGCCCGGCTTCTGGATCGGCAATGTCATCGTCATGGCGGGCGTCCCGGCGATCATGCAGTCGATGCTCGACCGCGTCGCGCCGAAACTGGCGACGGGCGCGAAGGTGCTGACGCGGACCATCGAGGCGGGCGCGATGTTCGAGGGGACCTACGCCGCGGGCCTCGGCGAGGTGGCGGCGAAGAATCCGGAGCTTTCGATCGGCTCCTATCCCTCCTTCCATGACGGCGGCTTCCACAACCAGATCGTCGTTCGCGGCAAGGATGCGGCGCAAGTCGCGGCCGCCGCCGCGGCGATCGAGGCGTTGCTGTCGCGCCTCGCGGGCGAGCGGGTCTGACAATGTCCGCCAAGCCGCCCCCGGAACTCGCGCAACAGAGAATCGCGCAAAAAGCCTTCCATGTCTCCTGGGATCAGTTTCACCGCGACGCGCGCGCGCTCGCCTGGCGCCTCAGCGCCAGCGCGCCGTTTTCAGGTATGGTGGCGGTGACGCGCGGGGGCCTCGTGCCGGCGGCGATCGTCGCGCGCGAACTCAACATGCGGATCATCGACACCTTTTGCGTGCAGAGCTATGTCGGCGAGAGCACGCGGGGCGAGGTCAAGGTGCTGAAGGGCGTCTCGCCCGAGATCGGGCGCGGCGAAGGGCGCGGGATTCTCGTCATCGACGATCTCGCCGACACCGGCGCGACGGTGAAGGCCGTGCGGGCGCTGCTGCCGCGCGCCCATATCGCCACCGTCTACGCCAAGCCGCTCGGCGGCCCGCTGGTCGACACCTACATCACGGAAGTCTCGCAGGACACCTGGATTTATTTTCCCTGGGATCTCGGCCTCAGTTTTCAGGCGCCGATCGCGGGGGGATGAGCGCGTCCGGCTTGTCTCGCGGCGCCCCTCAGCTTAAAGCCTTGGCTGTCTTCGCGCTTGTCTCGGGGAACGATCTTGGCGGACGTGGCGAAATTGGTAGACGCAAGGGACTTAAAATCCCTCGACCTTGGTCATACGGGTTCGATTCCCGTCGTCCGCACCAGCCTTTTCGCCTCGCGTCACGTCGGCGCCTGGGAATGGGCGCGGTAATGGGCGTGATGACGATGCTTGTGTTTGAGGCCCCAGCTCGACGCGATTGAAGGGCCGGCGGTGTAGCCTACGACGCCGCCCGCGACGAGGCCGATCGGACCGCCGACGAGGGCGCCCGCCAAAGCACCCATCGCGCCGTCGCCGAGGCGCTCCTGCGCGTTCGCAAAGGAAGGCAGAAGGAATATTCCCCCGATCGCGGCCGCAATCAAAAGCTTCTTCGTCATGCCGATACTCCTGGATCACGGAGCCTTTTTCGATCCCATGGAATCGGAAAATAGCTCCAGCTATTTGTTTTATCGCATTTTTTTCGCGCGAACCGGCCTCCGCTTCGCTCGAAAACGCTCACGAGGATTTTGGGCTGAATCAATCCAAAATCGTGAACGTGGTCGATTCCAATAGTTTAGAGCCGGATGCGGGCGGAAAAGTGGTGTCCGCTTTTCCGCGTCCCGCTCCAGCCTGTCATCCCGCGCTTGCGTTAAAGGGCCGGCGGATCTGTGCGAAAAGGCGCTCCGTATCCTCGCGGGCGCATAACCCGGTTCCCGGGCTCATGACCGCGGCAGCGCCTGCCGCGACCCCGAAGCAAACCGCTTCCTCGATCGATCGTCCACGCGCGAGACTGAGGACGATCCCCGCCACCATGCTGTCGCCAGCGCCGACCGTGCTCCGAACCGGCGCCTCGATCGGACCAAAGCGCCGGAATCCTTCCGCGGTCGCAAGGAGCGCCCCCGCGGCTCCAAGAGAGATGACAATGATTTCGCTGCGCGCTTCCTTGATGAGTTCGCGCGCCGCGATCTCCTGGCGGCGCTCGTCGTCAATCTCTCGTCCCACCAGCTCCTGCAATTCTCGGAGACTGAGCTTGAGGAGGTAGACGCCGCCGCGACCAGCCTGGCGCAGCGCCTCGCCGGAGGTGTCTACAATCAGACGGGCGCCGAGCTTCCTCGCTCGTTCGGCGAGACGAGCATAGAAGTCGAAGGGAACACCCGGAGGCAGGCTGCCGCTGCCGACGATATAGGCGGGTTTTGGTTCGAGCGACGAGATCCGATCGAGACAGCGTTCCTGCTCCATCTCCGTCAAGGTCGGCCCGGCCATGACGAACCGAAACTGCTGGCCTGTTCGCCGCTCGTCGATTGTAAGGCTCTCGCGCGTAAGCCCGGCGATCGCCAGAGCGCGATAGTCGATCTTCGCCTCTTTCAGAAGTTGCTCCACCCGGGCTCCGGTCGGACCGCCGAGGGGAAACACGGCGATTGCGTCGCCGCCGAGCAACCGCACCGCGCGTGCGACGTTGATGCCGCCGCCGCCGGGATCGTAGCGCGGCGCCGTGCAACGGAGCTTCTCCCCCGGGATTACGCGATCGGTCGCCGCGTTGATGTCCAACGCCGGATTCATGGTCAATGTGACGATTGCGTCCATCGGAGGCTCCGCCGCCCTTGGATCACGATGATTTCGGACCCACAAATCCAAAATCATGAACGTGATCGATTCCAATAGTTTGGAGCGGGATGCGGGCGGAAAAGGGGTTGCTGCTTTTCCTCATCCCGCTTGCGTTTCAATCTGGAGCGATTTCTTATCGACCGAATGGTCCATTCGGTCGGAAAGCGCTCTAACGGAATAACTGTAATGTTTTCATCTCTTGTTTGATAGGCCGGAAAACCTGGTCAAAGTCAGCGCGGCCATGAAAGCAGCTTCCGAACGCATCCGACGTGGCGCAACGACAAGCGTTCGAAACGGCGATTTGAGCCTCAAAGCGTGGATCTGGGCTCGTAACGGTGGCGGGGGACGGCTCCATTGCTTAGGATCGACCGCCTCTTCGGTATGGCCAAACAGCGTTATTGAAAGCGGATGTCAGACGTAGAGCATTTTTGTTTTAGCGCATTTTCTTCACGCGAATCGGCGAGCGAAACAGCGGCGGACGCTCTTCGCCCGAAGGGAATTGAGAAGAACGGCAGCCGAAGCGAGGTATCCGCTTCGCTCGAAAATGCTCTAATCCAAACGCAACGCCTGTTGGTAAAAAAGGATATCGCAGATGTCGTCTATTGATGATTTGATGAAAGATTTGGTCGAATGGAACAAGCAGTTCAAGCCGCATTGGGACTATTGGGTCGATGTTGTGATTGCGTCCAATCAAGCGGATGGAACTGTAAGCATTTATCTTGGCAAGGCTAATTATACCCACCCCTGGCTCGGCAGCTCAACGGAATGGCTCTTTGGGTCGCATGGCTCACTCTTTTTCCCAACGAGGTACGGCGAGGGCAGGGGATATCAGGCAAGTTTTAATTGGGTAAATACCCACACGCAACCACCATACGGCAAGCTTGTCACCTACGGCGACGATCAAAAGACCATAACCGAAACGGTCGTTATCGGGGATCTCGTGCTGCAAAACGGCATGTTGTCCGGCGTTGGCGTTCGCGCCAACCAGGCCGCCGCAACTTATGTCATCAGTTTTCAGAAGGATGAGGGCGAAATTATCTACTGACGGAATGGCGCCAGCCCTCATTGAAGTTGACCGATATGCGCCCGATCGCGCATTCCGGTTGAGGCGATTGTTCGGGGCGCGGCGCTGCGTTTTCGCCAAGCCTCGCAGGCGTCGAACATGCGGTTGGAAAGCCGGTCGCCGCGCAGATTTCGCCAGATCTTTTCGACCGAGTCGAGTTCGGGCGCGCGCGAGGGGAGGAAGATCGGCATTTGCGCCAGCGGTGTTTCGGTCCGCCGCGCCTCAGATCGACCAGTCGTCGCGGAAATCGGCGATGTGGTCGATGATTTCGCGCCGGACCAGCTCCGCGACGATCGCCGCCGCGCTTTGCGCCGCGCTCTGGCCGTCGCGGGCGACGACGATCTCGGGCGCGAGCGGCGCCTCATAGGGTTGGTCGATGCCGGTGAAATTCTTGATCTCGCCGGCGATGGCCTTTTTGTAGAGGCCCTTCGGATCGCGCGCGATGCAGTCCTCGATCGGCGTATCGACGAAGATCTCGATGAATTCGCCATCGTCGAGCATCTCGCGCACGAGCTGGCGATCGGCCCTGAAGGGCGAGATGAAGGAGCATAAAACGATCAGCCCGGCCTCTGTCATCAGCTTGGCGACCTCGCCGACGCGGCGGATGTTTTCGACCCGGTCGACTTCGGTGAAGCCGAGATCCTTGTTCAGCCCATGCCGGATATTATCCCCGTCGAGCAGCGTCGTGCGCGCGCCGCGGGCGTAGAGCCGCGATTCGACGAGATTGGCGATGGTCGATTTGCCGGATCCCGAAAGCCCGGTGAACCACAGCGCCGCCGGCTTCTGGTTATTGAGGCGCGCGCGGTCGACCTTGGCGACATTCAACCCCTGAAGGTGAATGTTCGTCGCGCGGCGCAGGCCGAAAGCGATGAGGCCCGCCGCCGCAGTGGCGTTGGTCGCGCGGTCGATCAGGATGAAGGAGCCGGTCGAATGATTGTCGGCGTAAGGGTCGAAGGCGATCGGCGCCGTCGCCGCGAGATTGCAAAGTCCGACCTCGTTGAGGCTTAAAGTTCGCGCCGCCATCTCGCCGAGCGTGTTGACGTCAAGCCGATGCTTCAGCTCGGTAATTGTCACGGGAACCGTTCGCGATCCGCTCTTTAAGAGGTAGGAGCGGCCGGGCAGGAGCTTTTCCTCGCTCATCCAGATGAGGTGAGCGGCGAACTGGTCGGCGACCTCCGGCCGGTTTTTCGGATCGGACAGCACATCGCCGCGCGCGATGTCGAGTTCGTCCGCAAGGGTGAGCGTCACGGCCTCGCCGGCGCTGGCGCTCGCAAGGTCGCCATCGGCGGTGACGATGCGCGCGACCTTCGAGGTTTTGCCCGATGCCGCGACGACGATTTCATCGCCGGGACGGATGGTCCCGCTCGCGATCGTGCCCGCGAATCCGCGAAAATCGAGATGGGGGCGGTTGACCCATTGCACGGGGAAGCGAAATGGCTTGCCGCTCTCATCTTCCTCGACATCGACGGATTCGAGAAAGGCCAGCAGCGCCGGCCCCTTGTGCCAGGGGGTATTGGCGCTTTTTCCGGAAACATTATCGCCGTGCCGGGCCGAGATCGGGATCGGCGTGATCGACTTGAAGCCGAGAGGCGCCGCGAAGGCGGAAAAATCTGCGACGATCTTCTCGAAGCCGGCCTGATCGAAGCCGGTGAGGTCGATCTTGTTGACGGCCAGCACGACATGCCTGATGCCGAGCAGCGATGCGATCGCGGCGTGGCGGCAGGTCTGCGTCAACAGCCCCTTGCGCGCATCGACGAGCAGGATGGCGAGATTGGCGCAGGAGGCGGCCGTCGCCATATTGCGCGTATATTGCTCATGGCCGGGCGTGTCGGCGATGATGAAGGAGCGGCGCGGCGTCGAGACATAGCGATAGGCGACGTCGATGGTGATGCCCTGTTCGCGCTCCGCCTCCAGTCCATCGACGAGGAGGGCGAAGTCGATATTGTCGCCATCGGTGCCATGGCGCTTCGAATCGCGCTCAAGGGCCGCGAGCTGATCGTCGAGAATGAGGCTCTGCTCGTAGAGCAGGCGCCCGATCAGGGTCGATTTGCCGTCATCGACGGAGCCGCAGGTGATCAGCCGCAGGGTCGGCGGCGCGGATGCCCTTTGCGCATCTTGCGCGCCTTGCGCGGGGGAGGGGCTGACGGCCTCGAGCATCAGAAATATCCCTCGCGCTTCTTCTTCTCCATCGAGCCCGACTCGTCATGATCGATCAGGCGGCCCTCGCGCTCCGACATGGTCGAGGCGCGCATCTCCGCGATGATCTCCGGCAAGGTCTCGGCGTCGGACCGCATCGCGCCGGTCAGCGGATAGCAGCCGAGCGTGCGAAAGCGGATCTTCTCCATCCGCGGAACTTCGCCCGGCAGCAAGGGCAGGCGCTCGTCATCGACCATGATCAGCGCGCCGCCGCGTTCGACGACGGGCCGCTCCCTGGCGAGATAGAGCGGCACGATCGGCACATCCTCGGCGGCGATGTAATCCCACACGTCGATTTCGGTCCAGTTGGACAGCGGGAACACCCGCATCGACTCGCCCTGCTTGATGCGCGTGTTGAAGAGGCTCCACAGCTCCGGGCGTTGATTGCGCGGGTCCCAGGCGTGGGAGGCCGAGCGGTGCGAGAAGATGCGCTCCTTGGCGCGGCTCTTCTCCTCATCGCGCCGCGCGCCGCCGAAGGCCGCGTCGAATTTCCATGTGTCGAGGGCCTGGCGCAGCCCTTCGGTCTTCATCACCTGCGTATGCACGGAGGAACCCGACGCAACCGGCGAGACGCCCTGCTTCACGCCATCTTCATTGACATGGACGAGGAGATCCATGCCCAAGCGCGCCGCCATCTGGTCGCGAAAGGCGATCATTTCGTGAAATTTCCAGGTGGTGTCGACATGCAGCAGCGGAAACGGGGGCTTGGCCGGAAAAAACGCCTTTTGCGCGATATGCAGCATCACGCCGGAATCCTTGCCGATGGAATAGAGCATCACCGGCCGCTCGAATTCCGCGACCACCTCGCGCATGATGAAGATCGCCTCCGCCTCAAGCCGGCGCAGGTGCGGGGACGCTGTGGATTTCACGTTACATGCCTGTAATATAAAAGATTTCACGCTGGAAGAAGCGTCATTTAGGCCCTCGCGCCCGGATTTGCAACCGGCGGGCTTCGCTGTGGCGCGCTACGTCAAAACCGGAACTCCGGCGCCTCGCCCGGTTTGAGCTGCGTCGCGATCCCGGCATTCATGAGAACGACGGCCTCGCAGGCCTGCGCGAGCGCCTGATTGAGAAAGCCCTGCGCGTCCCGGAAGCGCCGCGCGAGGGCGTTTTCGGGGACAATGCCGCCGCCGACCTCATTGGAGACGAAAATCGCCGGTCCCGCAAGCCGCGCGGCGACGCCCGCCAGCTCCGCCGACGCCTCCGCGAGGTCCGCCTCCCGCAGCATCAGATTGCTGAGCCAGATCGTCGCGCAATCGACGACGATGATGCGGCCCGCTCGCGCCTCGCGCGCCAGCGCGGCGGCGAGCGCATGCGGCTCCTCGACAAGGCTCCAGTCGGGGCCGCGCTCGGCGGCGTGGCGGGCGATGCGCGCCTGCATCTCGGCGTCATGCGCCTCGGCCGTTGCGATCAGCACCGGCCGCGCCCCCGAAGTCTCGGCAAGCCGCTGCGCAAAGCGGCTCTTGCCCGACCGCGCGCCGCC
>JBKQMI010000129.1:0-6375 GCA_052146775.1 Methylocella sp.
TCAAAACCACCGCTTTGTAGCTTGGCAAGACTGCCAATATCATTATCATTCTCGCCATGATCATCCATGTCCTGGCGCTCAGCGAATTGTTCGACACCGGGTTGGCCTCGCTGCTCGACGCCTTCGCCGCGGCGAACGAACTCGGACGAGCCGCGGGCATCGCGCCGCAATTCGCGGTCAGTATCGTCGGCGTCCGTAAACATGTGAAGACGGCGCAGGGCCTCACCGTTCCCGTCAAGGATTGGAAGGATTTGCCGCGTCCGGACATCGCCATCGTCCCGGCGCTCAGCGCCAAGACGCCGGAAGCCTTGCCGGCCGCGCTGGAGCGGAGGGATGTCGCGGCGGCCTGCCGGCTTCTCAGCGACTGGGCTCGCGACGGCGCCCTGATCGCCGCCGCCTGCACCGCCACTTTCATTCTGGCCGAGGCCCGGCTCCTCGACGGTTTGCCGGCGACGACCAGCTGGTGGCTGGCGCCCCTGTTTCGCGCCCGCTATCCGCGCGTCAACCTCGATGAATCGCGCATGCTCGTGGAGACGAGCCGGGTGGTGACAGCCGGCGCGGCGTTGGGCCATCTCGACCTCGCCCTCTGCCTGATACGCCGCTCCAGCCCGGCGCTCGCGGCCGTCACGGCGAAGTATCTGGTCGCCGATCCGCGGCCCTCGCAGGCGGCGTTCATCATTCCCGATCACCTCATGCACAGCGATCCCATCGTCGAGCGCTTCGAGCGCTGGGCCCGAGGCCACCTCACCGAAGGGTTTTCGCTAAGAGCGGCGGCCCTCGCCGTCGGCGCAAGCGAACGCACTCTGGCGCGGCGGCTGCGCGGCGTGCTCGGCAAATCGCCCCTGTCCTATTTCCAGGATTTGCGCGTCGAACGCGCGACGCATCTCTTGCAAACGACGCGCGCCAGCGTCGATGAGATCGCCATTGAGGTCGGCTACGCCGATGGCGTGACCCTGCGCACGCTGCTCCGGCGCAAGATCGGCCGCAGCGCGCGGGAGCTGCGCCTGCTCGAAGCGTAGAGTGATTTTTGCGTCGTCGCCAAGACGCTGGCGACGACGCATTCTACGCTGCTTTATAGATATGTATCAGTCAGATAAGCTATAAATTTGATCCATAGCATCAAGCGCGAGCGCTCAGCCGACGATCTCATTGCCCGAGAACCATTGCGCGATCTCGATCGCGGCGGTCTCCGGCGCGTCGGAGCCATGGGCCGAGTTTTCGCCAAGCGACACCGCGAACTCCTTGCGGATCGTGCCCGGCGCCGCTTTCGCGGGATCCGTCGCGCCCAGAACGTCGCGGTAAGCCTTGATCGCGTCTTCGCCTTCAAGCACCTGCACCACGACCGGGCCGCCGATCATCGTCTCGACGAGTTCGCCGAAGAAAGGCCGCTCCTTGTGCACGGCGTAGAAGGTCTCCGCCTGCGCGCGCGTGATCTGAACGCGCTTTTGCGCGACGATGCGCAGCCCCGCCTTCTCGATGAGGGCGTTGATCGCGCCGGTGAGATTGCGCCGCGTCGCGTCGGGCTTCAGAATGGAAAAAGTGCGTTCGATCGCCATAAGCGGTGTGATCCTTGCGGCAAGAGGCTCGGGAATGAGGCCGCTTTATAGAGGCGCGCGCCGGCCCCGGCAAGATGATGCGACGCTTACGCCTGAATGAGATTGGCGCGGTTCCGGTTGTTTTGCCGGATCAGGGTTGATATCGAGGCGCCATGAACCTGCGCGACCTCCGCTACATCATCAAAGTCGCCGATCTCAGGCACTTCGGGCGCGCCGCCGAAGCCTGTCACGTCAGCCAGCCGACTCTCAGCGGACAGATCCTGAAGCTCGAGGAGGAGCTTGGCGTCGCCATTTTCGAGCGGGTCGGGAAATCGCTGACGACGACCGCCGCGGGCGACCTCATTCTCGACCATGCGCGCCATGCGATCGCCGCCGCCGACGAGCTGATCGCCTGCGCAAGAGCCAGCCGCGATCCGATGCTCGGCGCCCTGCGCCTCGGCGTCATTCCGACGCTCGCGCCCTATCTCATGCCGTTCGCGCTTCCGCTGGCGCGCGCCGAAATGCCGAAAACGCCGCTGGCTCTTGTCGAGGATATGACGGCGCGTCTGATCGGACCCGTTCTCGAAGGCGAACTCGACGCCGCCCTCATCGCCTCCGATCCCGAGGCCGACGCGCTCGAAATCACGCCCTTGTTCGAGGAGCCGTTTTTCCTCGTTCTTCCGCAAAACCACCCGCTTGCGGCGAGCGCCGTCGTCGATTCCAGCGCCATCGACCTGAACCAGCTCCTGCTGCTCTCCGACGGCCATTGCCTGCGCGATCAGGCGCTCGAACTCTGCCAACATCCGCGACATGGCAGGGACGATCTGGCGGATATGCGCGCGGCCAGCCTGCAGACCCTGCTTCACATGGCGGCGGCGGGCTATGGAATGACCCTGATGCCGGGCCTCGCGCTGATCGAGGACCCGCGTCTGCCGGGCAATCTCACCGCGCGGCCGCTGCGCGGGCCGCATACATCGCGGCTGATCCGGCTGATTTCACGCCCGACCAGCCCGCGCCGTCCGGCGATCGAGGCGCTGGCGCGGCTGATCCGCAAAAGCATTCCCGAGGCGCTTTCGAAGCCGCGGGAATGAACGCGGGAGCGAATCAATCGAAATCGCTGGCCAATTCGGCGCGGACATTCTCCGGCAGCACGGTCATGTGGCCGTAGCGCGGATGGGTGAATCCGAGCACGACCTCGGCGCCAGGCGCGCGAAACGCGGCGATTTGGGCAGGCGAAAAGTCGAAATGGACGAACTGGACCGAGGAGGCCTTGCCGTCTTCCCGGGTGCGATCCTGATCCTCCTCCGCGCGGGAGAAAATGCGTTCGCCGCCGACGGTTATGAAGGCCGTATTCTCGATGCCGCCAAGCGTAGCGAGGATCGTCGCGCGACGCTGCGGGTCGTCGATTTCGACCATGAAGGTCGCAACCAGCTCGCCGCCTTTCGGAATGAGCGGATTATAGACCGCGATCTCATCCGGGACCTGCTCGGGACCGCCCTTTTCGATGAAAACCATCTCATGGACCTGCAGCCACATGGTCTCGTAATTTTCGAAGTAGAAGGTCACATAAGGCCCGACCTCGACGCGGCGATTTTGCTTGCGCGCGGCGATCTCGCGGCGGCTCTCGGCGCGGATTTTACCGTATTCCACCATGGGCAGGATGTCGGCCGGCGTCAGATTATGCCTGTCAACCATAGTCCGCTCCCCTGTCCGAACAATGTCCTGCGTCGCTCATGCTTCGAGGCCGTAAGCTTTTGCGATCAGCTGGATCGGATGCGTGACGAGCTCCGGCGCCGCCGTCTTTGGCTTGTCGCCGTCGAGTTTATCGCCCTCGTCGAGCAACGCCATGCCTTGCGCGATATGATGGCCGGCGAGCGGGCATTCCGAAGTGACGACCGCCTTGCCGCTATCCGCCGCCTGCCGTGCGACGGGCGCGCCGACTTTGAGCGCGATCTCGAAGTTCGGCGTCTTGCAGCCCCAGGCGCCGCCATGTCCCGAGCATCGCTCGATCACCTTGAGATCGACGCCGGGAATGAGCTTTAAAAGTTCGCGCGCCTTCTGCCCCATGTTCTGCGCGCGGGAGTGACAGGAGATATGCAGCGCGACGCCCGCCTGCTCCAGCGCGGAAAGGCCCGGCGCCAGGCCCTCCTTGCGCGCGATGGCGACGACATACTCGCTGATGTCGAAGGCGGCGTTTGAAAGACGCTTCACGTCCTCGTCTTCGGGCAGGATCAGCGGCCACTCGGTCTTCAGCATCAAGGCGCAGGACGGCACCAGCGCAATGACGTCGTAGCCCTTGTCGATCCAGGGCTTCATCGCCGCCGCCACAGTCCGCGCCGCATCCGCCACCTTGGCGATGGCGCCCTGCTCCAGCATGGGCATGCCGCAGCAATGCGGATAGACGATTTGCGTTTCCACGCCGTTCCGCGCCAGCACCGCGCGCGCGGCGCGGCCGACCGCAGGTTCGTTGAAATTGGTGTAGCAGGTGGCGTAGATCACCGCCTTGCGGCCAAAGGCCGGGGCCTCCCGGTTGATCTCGGGAGACCGTTCTTTCTCCCCCGCGACGAAACTTTTTGATTGATAGGGCGGCAGAAAAGCGCGCCGATCGAGCCCCGCCACTTTTTCGAGAAGCAAGCGTGCGATTTTGTTCGCGCAGTCCGTCGCCCAATTGGCGAGCGGCGCGACATAGGCGGCGAGCGCCCCATTGCGGTCGGTCTTGGCCAGCTCGCGATCGGCGAACCCGACCTCGCCCTTTTTCGCCTCGACGGCGCGATAGCGCAGCATCAAATGCGGAAAATCGAGATTGAACTCATGCGGCGGCACATAGGGGCATTTGGTCATGTAGCACATGTCGCAGAGCGTGCAGGCGTCGACGACAGGCTTGAAATCCTTGCTCTCGACGCTGTCCAGTTCGCCGGTTGGCGCGGCGTCGACGAGATCGAAGAGACGCGGAAAGGAATCGCATAGATTGAAGCAGCGGCGGCAGCCGTGACAAATATCGAAGACGCGGCGCAACTCGGCGTCGAGTTTCGCCTCGTCGTAAAAATCGGGGCTCCGCCAATCCAGAGGATGCCGGGAGGGCGCCGCCAAACCGCCTTCGCTCATATCGCGCTCATTTCAACTTGAATTGGTCGGCAAGCGAATCCGACGCTCGCGGCCGTAACCGGCGCAAGAGGAGCTGCGCCGGTTACGGCCGGAATGCGACAAGGTTCTGCCGTTCAGGCGTTACTTCTTCAGCTCGTCAAGAGCCTTCTGGAAGCGGCCGGCGTGGGAGCGCTCGGCCTTGGCCAGCGTTTCGAACCAGTCGGCGATTTCGCCAAAGCCTTCCTCGCGCGCCGTGCGGGCCATGCCAGGATACATATCCGTATATTCATGCGTCTCGCCGGCGACGGCGGCGCCAAGGTTCAGCGAGGTCTCGCCGATCGGCAGGCCGGTCGCGGGATCGCCAACCGCTTCGAGGAACTCGAGGTGCCCATGCGCATGACCGGTCTCGCCCTCGGCGGTCGAGCGGAACACGGCGGCGACGTCATTATAGCCTTCGACATCCGCCTTTTGTGCGAAATAAAGGTAACGACGGTTTGCCTGGGATTCGCCAGCGAAGGCGTCCTTCAGGTTGGTTTCTGTCTTGCTGCCCGCGAGCGACGCCATTTCGGTCTCCTTATTTCGTTTCCAACAAGATTTTGGGTAGTGCGAAAAGCCCGAGCGCTCCCGGGAGAAGTTTACAGGAGCAACTTGGACTTAGAATTATTCTAACCGATGCCGCGGATGAGCACAAGGCCGCGACAGCGCTTTCCAAGCGGCAAAGCGGCGCATAATGAGCCTTTTCGACTGGGTTCGCATTAATCCCGATCAAAAATGACTCCTGCGAACGACGGCGCATCCTCCTTGTCCCGCACATTGTCCCCGGCCCGGATTTGTTTTTGCGGCGGCATTTTGCGATGCAACTCTTGCAATGCAGCAGGAGTCAGGCGACAAGCCCCCATGCTCCATATCAACGATGTCACGCTGCGGCTTGGGCCGAGGGTCCTGTTCGACAAGGCGAGCGCCGCTTTGCCGGACAACGCCCGCATCGGCTTCGTCGGCCGCAACGGCGCCGGCAAGACCACGCTTTTCCACATGATCTCGGGCGAGCTTCAGCCGGAATCGGGGACGATCTCCTATCCGCGCCAGATGCGCCTCGGCCGCGTCGAGCAGGAGGCGCCGGGCGGCCCGCAGAGCCTCATCGACTTCGTTCTCGACGCCGATCTCGAACGGGCGGCGCTGACGCGGGAGGCCGAACACGCAACCGACCCCGCGCGCATCGCCGAAATTCATATGCGGCTTGTCGATATCGACGCGCATGCGGCGCCGGCCCGCGCCGCGGGCATTCTCGCGGGACTTGGCTTCGATGAAGCGGCGCAGAACCGGCCGCTGTCCGAATTCTCCGGCGGCTGGCGCATGCGGGTCGCCCTCGCCGCGGTGCTATTTTCGGCCCCCGACCTCTTGCTGCTCGACGAGCCGACCAATTACCTCGATCTCGAAGGCACGCTCTGGCTGATCGACTATCTGCAGCGCTATCCGGCGACGATCTTCGTCATCAGCCACGACCGCGATCTGTTGGATGCCGTCTCCGACCATATCCTGCATCTCGACACGGCCAAGTTGACGCTCTGGCGCGGCAATTATTCGAGCTTTGAAAAGCAGCGCCGGGAACAGCAGGCGATCTTGCTGAAACACAAGAAAAAGCAGGACGATCAGCGCAAGCACCTGCAATCCTTCGTCGACCGCTTCCGGGCCAAGGCGACGAAAGCGGCGCAGGCGCAATCGCGCCTCAAGATGCTCGCGAAGATGGAGCCGATCG
>JBKQMI010000130.1:0-11076 GCA_052146775.1 Methylocella sp.
CACCTCAGAAAACGTATTGTAGCTCGGATGTTCGAGTTGCGCGAGGAAGCCGGCGCGAAGCGTGTGGCTGTCATTGATGCGCCAGCTCGAGTCGGCCTGCACGCCGCCGGCGAGATTGGCGCGCTCCGCGGTCTGCGCAATGCCGTTGAACAGAAGATCGCCCAGGGGATCCGGCGCGTAGGAGAGATTGCTGTTGCGCACGAAAGCCGATATCTGCACGTCGGCGGCGTCGAGATGCTTTTGCAGAGAGATCACGCCGAACTGGGTGTTCTCCGTCTGGTTTTCATTGAGAACATTGCTGTTGAACGTGCTGACGCCTTTGGCGGTGAGGCCGAGCTGCGGCGTTTGACCCGGATTGTTCGGGATCTGGAACGATCCGTTGAAGGCGCCGCCGAACACGCTGACCCGCGTATCTGGATCGAGAATGGCGTTCATGATGGCGAAGCCATGCCATTGCTCCGTGTTGTCGTGCAGCGCATTGAAGGTCGGCGCCGAATTTTCAATGCCGCGCGCGTTTTGCAGATAATCGCCGGTGATGAACCAGTCGACCTTGTCGTAGCGCCCGCCATAATCGAAGCTCGGCTGCGCCCAACTGAGCGTCCCGCCATAGGCCGTCAGTCCCAGCCCCGGATTGGTGATTCCCGTCTTGGTCTGGATGTCGAGGACGCCAGCCGTCTGAAACCCGTATTGCGCCGGCAAGGCGCCGGTGATCAGCGAAATGCTGCGGGCGAAGCGCGTCTCCAGCGCCTGGCCGAAGACGGAAAGTCCCTCGGGCAGCTCCACGCCATTGATCCGATATTGCACATTGGCATGGTCGCCGCGCACATGCACCTGGCCGAAGCTGTCCTGCGCGACGCCGGGCGCCTGAAGCAGAACCTGATTGAGCGGCGCGTTTTCGCCCTGCGGAATCGCCTGCAGCGCGGCCTGATCGAAAATATACGTGCTGGCGCCGAGGCTCGGCTGAATTTGCAGGCGCGCCACATCGAGCTGCTGCGCGATGACGTCGATCGATTCCAGGGTGACGACGTCGCCTCCAGAGGCCGGGGCGGCGGTTGCATCGGGCGCCAGCGTCGGCGTTCCCGCGAGGGCCGGCCTCGCGCCTAGCGCCAGAGCCAGAACGATAAGCATTTGACGCGTCGCCATAATTTTCCCCTGAACCAAACCTTCCAAATTGGAATGTTATATTATTACATTTCCCTCGTCCAGAACGCCGGCGGCGCTTATGACTGGGCATGTCGTTTCCGCCACGCCGCGATCTGCGTTCATGGACGCAGTTCGCACGCGCGCTTACAAAGCGGCGGCGTCGCTCCGCCGGGCTGAACCGTCGCGTTCGCCGCGATCGAGGGCAGAAATGTTTGCAAAAATATTGATCGCCAATCGCGGCGAGATCGCCTGCCGGGTGATGCGGACCGCGCGTGCGATGGGCATTGCGACGGTCGCGGTCTATTCGGACGCCGACAAGGGCGCGCTGCATGTCCGTATGGCTGACGAAGCCATTGCCATCGGCCCGGCGGCGCCGGAGCGCTCCTATCTCGACATCGAAAAGATCGTCGCGGCCTGCAAGACGAGCGGCGCCGAAGCTCTGCATCCGGGATATGGATTTCTCTCAGAGCGGGCGGCGTTCGCGCGGGCGCTGGAGCGCGAGGGAATCGTCTTTATCGGCCCCAATGCGAAAGCCATGGAGGCCATGGGCGACAAGATCGCCGCCAAGGATTTCGCCCGCGCGGCGGGCGTAACTGTCGTTCCGGGCTTTTCCGGCGCCATCGAGGACGCAGCCCGCGCCGCGCGGATCGCCGAAGACATCGGCTATCCGGTGATGATCAAGGCGTCCGCCGGCGGCGGCGGCCGGGGCATGCGCATCGCCGCTTCCGGGCCGGAGCTGATGGAGGCCATTGCGCGCGCAAAATCGGAGGCGAAATCATGCTTTGGCGACGATCGCGTCTTCATCGAAAAATTCGTCGCCGAGCCGCGCCATATCGAGATTCAGCTGCTCTGCGACAAGCATGGCGCCGCCATCCATCTTGGCGAGCGCGAATGTTCGATCCAGCGCCGCCATCAGAAGGTCGTCGAGGAGGCGCCCTCCCCTTTCGTCGATGCGGCGATGCGCAAGGCGATGGGCGATCAGGCTGTCGCGCTGGCCCAAGCGGTCGGCTATGATTCGGCGGGCACGGTCGAATTCATCGTCGATCGGGACAGGAATTTCTTTTTCCTCGAAATGAATACGCGGCTGCAGGTCGAGCATCCGGTGACCGAACTCGTCACCGGAGTCGATCTTGTCGAACAGATGATCCGCGTCGCCGCGGGCGAGCATCTAACGATCCGGCAGGCCGACGCGCATCCGGGGGGATGGGCGATCGAGACCCGCATCTGCGCCGAAGATCCGGAGCGTGACTTCCTGCCCTCGGCCGGGCGGCTCTCCGTCTGGCGGACGCCGCCGGAAAGCCGCCGCGACGGCGTCGCGCTGCGCATCGATCAAGGCGTCTTCGAGGGGGCGGAAATCCCGATCGACTATGATCCGCTGATGGCGAAACTCATCACCCACGCGGGCGACCGCGCCGCCGCCATCGAGGCGCAGGCTGAGGCGCTGGATCAGTTCGCGATTGGCGGCGTTCGCTGCAACGCGCTGTTTCTCGCCGCTCTGATGGACCATCCGCGCTGGCGCAAGGGCGACCTCTCGACCGGCTTCATCGCCGAGGCGTTTCCGGCCGGCTTCAGGCCGCGCGCGCCGGCGGGCGAGCTGGCGCCGCGCCTCGCTGCTGTCGCCGCCGCGATCGACCACAGGATGAACCAGCGCAGGCGCCTGATCTCCGGCCAGATGCGCGGCCCGCCTGCGCAAGGCGTGCGCGAGCGAGCCGTATTTCTCGGAGGGTCGCGTCACGATGTTCAGATCGACAAGGGCGAGGACGGCCTTCTCGTCCGCTTCGCGGATAGCGGGGCGGCCCATCTTTGTGCGTCGGACTGGGGCGCGGGTCAGCCGGTCTGGCGCGGAACGATTGATAGCGAGAGCGTCGCAGTCGGCGTGCGGCCGATCCTCAACGGCTATGGGCTGACGCATCGCGGCGTCGCCATCGATGCTTATGTGCTTACGCGGCGCGAGGCCGAACTCGCGGCGCTGATGCCGGAAACGAGGGAGGCCAGCGGGGGAGCCGCGGTGACCAGCCCGATGCCCGGCCTCCTCAAGGCGATCCATGTCGCGGCGGGCGACGCGGTGAAGGCCGGGCAGGCCCTTTGCGTGATCGAGGCGATGAAGATGGAGACGGTTCTTCGCGCCGAACGCGACGCGACGGTCGAGGCGATCTGCGCGGAGGCCGGCGATCGCCTCGCCGTCGACGCGGTGATCCTGCGCTTAACTTAATGCTTGGTCGGCGCGTTGATTTCGATGCGCTTCATCTTCGCCTGAGCCGCAGGGGTCTTCGGCAAGGTCACTTTCAAGACGCCATTCTTGAAGGAGGCCTCGACCTTGTCGTCCGCGATATCGACGCCAATCGGGATCTGGCGTTCGAACCGCCCATAAAAACGCTCGCTGAACTGGCGGTCCTTATCTTCGACTTCGGCTTTTTTTTCGCCGCGAAGGATCAGCCGGCCTTCGCTGATCATGAGCTCCACATCCTTTTCGTCGAGGCCTGGAATCTCGGCCGAAACGATGATGTCCTTGTCGGTTTCATTCACCTCTATGCGCGGCCAGTTCATGGTCCCGAAAGCTTGTCTGCGGCCGAACAGCGAGGGCGCGTCGAACCCGCGAAGAACGTCCTCAAACAGCCTGTTCATCTCGCGGTGGAGTGTGGAAAGGCTGCCAAGTCCCTCCTCGCGAAAGAAGTCCGGGGTTTGGTCCGAGCCTCGCGTCCAAGGGACAAGATCACGGATGTTCATGACTCTCCTCCTTAAATCCGGTTTGCTGGAGCGCCCCCGACGCTCAAAATCAAGACGGCCGCGACCCTCGATTTGTTTTGCGATCACGCACGGGCTGTGCGGGGCTTGACGCGCGGGCGGCGTCAAAGAGCTATGCAGCGGCCTCTCCTGCTTCAAGTGGTTGGAGCATGGCGAGTCGAAATTTGAATCGATCACGCGCTCAAGCTGTGGAGCTTTCCTTGCGGCGATTGCGGCTTGCGCGTCGGCGCAGACCAAGCCATTCTCCGATTTTGGCGGCGGCGCGGACGTCCGGCATGGACGGGCGAGATCGCCGCGTGATCGGAGAAGCCATGATCATTGAATATGATTTCGGCAAGAAGCAGCGCCCGGCCTCAAAGCGCTTCGCGAAAGCGGCGGCCCCTGATGCTTCGAATGGGGTAAACCCGTTCGGCAAAGCCGAGGCGCCTCTCGAACGCGCCAATTCGCGGATCGCGAAACTGGAGGCGGCGTTGCGCGGCGCTCACGCCGCGGCCACAGAGCGGGGCGAGGTGGGGCGCGACGAAGCGGATCGGGGGCAAATCCTCGTCGACGCGGCGGAATATGCGGCGCTATCGCGCTGCCGCGAGCTTGTCGCCGCCGCGCTGTCGGACGCCTGAAGCGAAGCCGGGTCCCAACGCGCGAATTAAAGAAGCGCTTCGACGCCGGACCCCGCAGTTTCGCTGAGCCGCGCCGCATAACGCGCCATCAGATCGACTTCGAGATTGAGGGCGTCGCCGGCGTGCCTTTCGCCCCAGGTCGTGACCTGCAGCGTATGCGGAATCAGAAGAATGGAGAAGTCGTCGCCCGCGACGCCATTGACGGTCAGCGATGTGCCGTCGAGCGCGACGGAGCCCTTCTCCGCGATGAAGCGCGCGAGCGCGCGGGGCGCGCGGATTTCTATGCGCTTCATCCCGTCGAAATCCTCGACGCTAATGATTTCGGCGATCCCGTCGACATGCCCGGTGACGATATGGCCGCCGAGTTCGTCGCCGATCTTGAGGGAGCGCTCAAGATTGAGCCGCGCGCCCGGCCTCCAGCCCGCGGCGGTCGTGCGCGCCAGCGTTTCGGCGCCGACGTCGACCTCGAACCAGCTTTTCGGCCCAGCGACGCCAACGCCAACGACGGTGAGGCATGGACCAGCGCAGGCGATCGAGGCGCCGAGCGCGATCGTCTCCGCGGGGTAGGCGCACATGATCCGCACACGCTTCAAGGCGCCCCGCGCCTCGACGCTCAAGACTTCGCCGACATCGCTGACGAGACCGGTGAACATTTCTATAAAACCCTTTCGCTGCGAACGAGGCGATCCTCGCCGATCATCCGCGTTTCGACTCCCTTATACCGGGCGGGATCCGCGAGCGCCGCAAGACTCACGGCGCCGAGCCCGTCGCGCCCCTCGCGCCCGAGCAGCTTCGCGCTGGTGAGCAGAATGATTTCATCGGCGAGCCCGCGCCCGATCAGCGCATCCGCGAGGATCGGGCCGCCTTCGCAAAACACCCGCGTCACGCCCCGCGCGGCGAGCAGCAGAAGCGCAGCGCCGATATCGGCGTGGCCGGTCTCATCGCGGGGTGCGCGGGCGACCTCGACGCCGATCGCCGCGAGGCGCGCCTCCTTCTCGGCGGAGGCGTCCTCCCCCGCGATCGCCAAAGTGGGATAGGCCGCCGCCGTCTCGCCGAGACGCGATTTTAATCTCAGCTTCAGATCGCTGTCGATCACGACGCGCAGCGGCTTTCGCGCCTCAAGCCCCGGAAGGCGCACGGTAAGCAACGGATCGTCCGCGCGGGCGGTGCCGCTCCCGACGAGAATCGCGTCATGCATGGCGCGCAACATATGGACATATCCGTTCGCGACGGCGCCGGTAATGGAGAGGCGCGGCTCGCCGTCGAGCCCAGCGGCGAAGCCGTCCGCGGTCAACGCGAGTTTCAGCGTCACCATCGGCCGCCCCTTCGTCACGCGCAGGATGTGGCCGAGATTGGCGCGGCGCGCCGCCTCGGCGCAGACATTGGTCGTCACCTCGATTCCCGCCTCCGCCAGAAGCCGATGGCCGCGCCCGGCGACGCGCGGGTCGGGGTCCTCGACGGCGCTGACGACGCGCGCGATCCCCGCCGCGACGATCGCCTCGGCGCAGGGCGGCGTTTTCCCGTGATGACTGCACGGCTCCAGCGTAACGTAGAGAGTTGCGCCGCGACTAAGCGCGCCGGCCTCGCGCAGGGCTTCCGTCTCCGCATGGGGGCGCCCGCCAGGACGGGTCCAGCCGCGCGCTACGATGGCGCCATCCTTGACGACCAGCGCGCCGACGGCCGGATTTGGCCCGCAAAGCCCAAGGCCGCGCCGGGCGAGAGCGATCGCCGCGGTCATGAACCGCGGGTCCGCATCGGCCTCGATCATGCTCGACTCGGCGAGCGCGTCTTCGGCGCGGCGCGGCTTTGGGGCCCCTCCGGCGCCGGCTCCTCGACCTCGGTCAGCGGATCTGGCGCGGCGCCGCCCGCGAGTTCGTCGATCAGGGCGTTGAAATCGCGCGCCTCGCGAAAATTCCGGTAGACCGAGGCGAAGCGGACATAGGCGACGCTGTCGAGCGCGCGCAGGCCCTCCATCACCAGTTCGCCGATCCGCTCGCTGGGGATTTCGGCGTCGCCCTGACTCTCCAGCTGGCGCACGATGCCATTGACCATGCGCTCGACCCGCTCCGGCTCGACCGGGCGCTTGCGCAGCGCGATTTCGAGCGAACGCATCAGCTTGTCGCGATCGAACGGCGCCCGCCGCCCGGATTTCTTCAGGACGATCAGTTCGCGCAGCTGCACGCGCTCGAAGGTCGTAAACCGGCCGCCGCAATCGGGGCAGATGCGCCGCCTCCGAATGGAGGCGGCGTCATCCGTCGGCCGCGAATCCTTGACCTGTGTTTCGAGACTGCCGCAATAAGGACAGCGCATCGCGGCGCATCCTCAGTAGATCGGGAAGCGCCCCGTCAATTCCAGGACAGCCGTCTTGACCTTGGCTTCGACCGCCGCGTTGCCCGCATCGCCATTGGCGGCGAGGCCATCGAGGGTCTCCGCGATCAGCTCGCCGACTTTCTTGAACTCGGCGACGCCGAAGCCGCGCGAGGTCGCCGCCGGCGCGCCGAGACGAATGCCGGAAGTGACCATCGGGCTCGCGGTGTCGAACGGCACGCCATTTTTGTTGCAGGTGATCGAGGCGCGTCCAAGCGAGGCCTCCGCCGCCTTGCCGGTGAGGTTCTTCGGCCTGAGATCGACCAGCATCAGATGATTGTCCGTGCCGCCGGAGGCGAGATCGAAGCCCGCGTCCTTGAGAGTCGAGGCGAGCACGCGGGCGTTGTCGACGACCTGGCGCGCATAGACCTTGAAAGAAGGCTGCAAGGCTTCCCCGAAGGCGACGGCCTTGGCCGCGATCACATGCATCAGCGGGCCGCCCTGGAGACCGGGGAAGACCGCCGAATTGATTTTTTTGGCGATGTCGGCGTCATTGGTCAGAACGAGGCCGCCGCGCGGACCGCGCAGGGTTTTGTGCGTCGTCGAGGTGACGACATGGGCGTGCGGGAAGGGAGAAGGGTGCGCGCCGCCCGCGACGAGACCTGCGAAATGCGCCATATCGACGAAGAAATAGGCGCCGACCGAATCGGCGATCTCGCGGAATTTTGCGAAATCCCAATGCCTCGGATAGCCGGAACCGCCGGCGATGATGAGCTTCGGCTTGTGCTCCTCGGCGAGCCTCGCAACAGCATCGAAGTCGATGCGGTGATCGTCGCGGCGCACGCCATAGGGAACCGGCTTGAACCATTTGCCGGACAGATTGACCGGCGAGCCATGGGTCAGGTGGCCGCCCGCGGCGAGATCGAGCCCCATGAAGGCGTCGCCCGGCTGCAGCAGCGCCAGAAACACCGCCTGATTGGCCTGGCTGCCGGAATTCGGCTGCACATTGGCGAATTGGCAATCAAAAAGACGCTTGACCCGTTCGATCGCCAGGTTCTCGGCGATATCGACATATTGGCAGCCGCCATAATAGCGCCGCCCCGGATAACCTTCCGCATATTTGTTCGTCAGCACAGAACCCTGCGCCTCGAGCACGGCCTTCGAGACGATATTCTCGGAAGCGATCAGTTCGATCTCATGCTGCTGACGGCCAAGCTCAAGCCCTATCGCCTCGGCGATTTCCGGGTCGGCATCCTTGAGACTGGCTGCGAAGAAGGCGTTGGAAGCATAGCCTCCCTTGTCGGCATGGACTTGGCTCATTGCGAGAGCTCCTTTTCGAGACGGAAAATCATGTTCAAGAGGCGTCAGCCGGCGATCCGGCGCGGAGCGCGGCGCAACTTCGTAGAGCCGCCATAGCATGCCCTTCCGGCGGCGTGAAGGAGAGGCGCCAAAGGAATTATTTGCGGCGGACTCAAAGTTTTTTAGGTAGACTCATTCTCTCCTGTCGGGCCGACGGACCCCGATAGAGAAGGGGCGCATAGCAAAATCCTTGCTAAAATCCTTGCAACGTCAAGTGGGGACGGCGAGCGCGCGCAAATTGACAAGTCGAGGCGCGTAAGCTTCATTCAGGCGTCCAAAAAAATGACCGGAATAGACTAAAATCCATTATATATGCGGCCTGCGGAGCCTTGATCCTGATTCCGCCCGAGTTCAAACAAATCGCCGCACCGCGCGATGCGCCGGACCATGCGGCCGTGAAACCATCATGCTCGATCGAGCCGATTTATAAAAGGGAGCACCATCATGTCGTCGCCTATCGAAGAACTGGTCGACACCATCAAGGCGAGACTGGCGCTCGGGCCAGAAGCCGGTCCGCTCCTCCAGGGCCTTCTCCGCACGATCTTCGGCGAACCTGGGGGACTGAAGGGATTTCTCGACAAACTCTCCGCGTCCGGGCTTGGGGCCCAGGCCTCCTCCTGGATCGGCAAAACGGACAACCCGCCACTCTCGCCGCAGGGCGCTTTGCAGGCATTCGGCGCGGAGACGGTCGCCAAAATTGCGAACAAGGTCGGGGTGGACCCTGGCATCGCAGCCGCCGCACTCGCCTATGCGACGCCGAAGATCGTGGGGCTGCTGACCGCGGGCGGCGCCATTCCGACCGTGGCGCCCGCGGCGGTCGCGGCTTTTCTAGGCTCGAGCCCCGCCGGCAGCGCGGCGGCGACTCGCCCCGTCCCGAAGGTCGAAGATCCGGCCGGTCGCAAGGAGGAGGCCGCAGGATTGAGACGCTGGATTTTACCCGCCATCGTCATTCTCCTCGCCCTGGCGTTCCTGGCGCACTTCTGGGGGGAGAAGCATGAGGAGACCGCCACTCCGGCGCCGGCCGCCACGACCCCGCACTAGAACACGATGATTTTGGATTGAATCAATCCAATCGATTCAAGTCGTTTAGAGCGGGATGCGAGCGGAAAAGCGGTTGCTGCTTTTCGTCATCCCGCTCTAGTGGATAAAACCTGACACTTGGCTCCCAAGTTTCAGGACAATTTTATCCACCAGATCAATATGTTGTGGGCCGACTTGTCCCGACATTCGCGGATGCGAATGTCGGGGTCGGACCACTAGCAGAGCATTTTCGAGCGAAGCCGACGCCTCGCGCCCGGCTTCGCCCTTCCCGATTTGCCTTCAAGCGACGCGACCCCGGTTCGCGTGAAGGAATCGCGCTAAAAAAAGTCGCGGATGTTTTCCGTTTCCACGGGTCGGAGAACGGCCTGGCGAAACCGCCGGCGGCAGAGAGCGCCCCGCTCTCCGCTTGCGCCTATTGCTCTTCGTCGCTCAGAGGCTCCAGCGTCCGCGCGCTTGCGGCGGCGACCGGGGCTTGCGCCTCGGGCTGGATCGCCTGGCGCAACGGCGCCTCGGACGCGGCGCCGACTGCGGCCGGTCCAAAGCCATCACGCTGATAAATATCCTCGCGGAACTGAACCAGTCCGTCGGGCGAACCCCAGGCGGTGATATAGACCCAATAGACCGGCACCGGCGTCGCGATCTTGGCGTCGATGCGCTGGCCGGAGCGGATCGCCTCGTCGATATGCTCGCGATCCCAGCCGGGCGTGTCCTTCAAAAGCCACGTCACATAGTCGCGCACGTTCTGGACGCGGATGCAGCCTGACGACACGAAGCGGAAATCATCGCCGAAGACGCCTTTTTCGGGCGTATCGTGCATATAGACGCCATACGGGTTATTGATGTTGATGCGCACGACGCCGAGCGAATTGATGTCGCCGCCCGGATCCTGCCGATAGCGGTAATTGACCGCGTCGGTGGTGTTCCAGTCGATGGAACTCGGCTCGACTTCCTGATTGTCCTTGTTGAAAATCCGGATTTTGTGCTCGGTCAGATAGTTTGGATCCTTCTGCATCCGCGGGATCAGATCCTTGCGAATGAGGGAGGGAGGCACGGTCCAATAGGGGTTGAAGTTGATGTCGATCGCCTTCGTCATCATGACCGGGGACTGACGGTCGATCTTGCCGACGCCCGCCTCATGACGCGTCGCGACGACGCCATTCTCCACCGTCTCAACCGCCATGGCGGGAATATTGGCAGTGACGAAACGATCGCCGAGATTGCCGGAATAGGAGCGCAGACGAACCAGATTGATCTCGAGCTGATGCAGACGGACGTCGGCGGGAACATTGAGCGCGGCGAAGGTCTCCTTCGAGACGATGCCCGTTTGGAGCAGTCCGTGCCGGGCCTGGAAATGCTTGACCCCGGCTTCGACATAGGAGTCGAAAATCGGAGAATTGCCCGCCGTCGCGTCGAGATCGTCCGAGGCCGCGAGCCGTTGACGCAATGCGACCACCGCCGGGCCGCTGACGCCGAGTTTCAGGACATGCGTCGCGGGAACGGCCTGCCAGCCGCCCTTGGCGACGATCTGCTGATAGGTCTCGATCGCCTGCTCCGTCGCGGCGACGGTCTGCGGCGAGAGAATGGGGGTCGACGACCGGCTGACCGCGAGATGCGGATCGGCGTCATAGCGCTGCGCCCATTCGGCCTGTTCGCCGAACGGCCCTTGCGCGGCGGCCTGCGCCTGGAGGGCGGGGCACAGCCAAAAGCCAGCCAGCAGGGCGGCGGGTCCAAGCCGCAATGCGGAGTGCGCCGCGCGAGCCAAATCTTCCGTCACTTTGAACTGCAGCACCATTCGCACGATCAAATTCCTTTGCAATCGCTTCGCCCTTGCAATTTTGGCTCCCGCCATCCGCCGCGGCGGATC
>JBKQMI010000131.1:0-9110 GCA_052146775.1 Methylocella sp.
CGAGCGTGCTGATGCGCCGCTTGAGAGAGAACGCCATGCTGGAAGCGGAAGTGACCACAAGCGGCGACGTGATGGTCGAGGGACAGCACGTCGGCCAACTCAACGGATTTCGCTTCACGGCTGATCCGCACGCCGTCGGCGAAGCCGCCAAGGCGCTCAACGCCGCCGCGCAAAAGGCGCTGGCGAGCGAGATCGAAGGCCGCGCCGCGCGCGTCCATGAGGCGGTCGACGAAGGATTCGTCCTCGCCAATGACGGAGTTATTCGCTGGCTTGGCGAGCCGATCGCGAAGATCGCCGCCGGCGCCCATGTGCTGCAGCCGACGGTCCGCATCCTCGCCGACGACCAGCTGACCGGCCCCGCCCTCGACAGCGTGCAGCGACGTCTCGACCTCTGGCTGGCCCAGCATGTCAAGAAACTGCTCGGTCCGCTCGCGGATCTCGAGCAGGGCGAAGGTCTTGAAGGGCTCGCCCGCGGCATCGCCTTCCAGGTCGCCGAATCGCTCGGCGTGCTCGAGCGCGCGAAAGTCGCCGAGGACGTCAAGGCTCTGCCGCAGGAGGCGCGGGCGGCGCTGCGGAAATTCGGCATTCGCTTTGGCGCCTATCATCTTTATTTGCCCAATCTGGTGAAGCCCGCCCCGCGCGCGCTGGCCGCGCAGCTCTGGGCGCTGAAAAACGGCGGCGTCGAAGAAGTGAAGGGCATCGACGACGTGCCTCACCTCGCCGCCTCGGGACGCACTTCCTTCGTCGCCGACAAGGATGTTCCCAAAGGGTTTTATCGCGCGGCGGGCTTTCGGGTCTGCGGCGAGCGCGCGGTGCGGGTCGACATTCTGGAGCGGCTCGCCGACCTCATCCGGCCGGCCATCGCCTACCGGCCCGGCGTCACCCCGGGCGATCCGCCGGTCGGCGCCGCCGATGGCGACGGATTCGTCGTCACAGTGGCGATGACCTCGCTCGCCGGCTGCTCGGGCGACAATTTCGCGTCCATCCTGCGCTCCCTCGGCTATGTCGTCGAGCGCCGGGAGGGGCCGCCGATCACCGTGCCTTTGCTTCCGAAGGCCGCGACGGAGCCGCTGGCGCCGCACCCATCGGACGCCGCCTCCTCGACCGAGGATGCAGTCCGCGCGGCCGAGCCGGCCCCGGCGGCGATCGGAAGCAACGGCCTCGGGATGGAGATCGAAGGGGCATCCGATTCGAACGAAAACGCGGCCGGCGAGCCGGCGCTGTTCGAGCCCTTTGCGCCTGCCGAGACCCTTGAGCCTGCCGAGACCTCGGTCGCGGTGGGGACTCTCGCGCTGGCGGAGACTTGCGAGACGGCGGAGACTTGCGAGACGGACCGTCCCGACGGCGATGGCGATGGCGCCGCTGCGATCGAGGCCGAGGCGGAGATCGAGGCGCCTAGCGATCTCGTCGCTGCGCCTGCGCTGGTCGAGACGCCTCGCCCCGCGATCGAATCCGCAGTCGGCGCCGATCTGTTTGTCGCGGAGGCGAAGGCCCCCGTCGATTCCGCCGACCTCACTGAGGAAGCCGGCGCCGAGCCCGCGCAGCCGGTTCTGATCGAGGTGTGGCGGCCGCATCGGCAGCATCATCATGCGCGCCGGCCCGAACCGCGCGCCGGCAAGAGGTCCGAACCGCACGACAGGACAACAGCCGCCGCCGAGGCCGATGCGACGGCGCGGCCCGAGCCCGAGGACCGGTCGGCGCAGCGGCGCGAAAGGCGGCGAACGCAGCCGAATGGAGGCATCCGGCGGAGCGCCGAAGCATCGGCCGAATTGCAGGCCGAAAGCACCGCCGCGCCGCCGCCTGAGTCGGGTGAGGCCCGCCCGGGCGGTGATGGACGCACGCGCGAATCGCGACATGGTCAGCCGGGCCGCGGGCAGTCGAGACCGCGGTTTGAAGGTCAACGCGACCGGCGCGAGGATGGCGCCCGCAATCGGTCGAATGATTCCGAGCGGCGGTATGGCGGCGGCCACGCGCCGGGCGAGAAGAAATCCTTCGAGCGGCCGCCCGATCCGAATTCGCCTTTCGCCAAGCTGCTCGTGCTCAAGGCGAGCCTGGAAGAAAAGAACAAGCAGGACCGGTAGAGCTTTTTGAAGCGCGCGCCCCCTTCGGGACAGACGCGGGCTAGTGTGGTAGAGTATAAATAAGGCCTACGGATTCGGCGTTTCGTCGATCCAAGCGCCGCATCGCGGAGACCGAAGCCATGCGTAGATCGACCTTGTCTCTGGCCGTAGCCGTCCTCGCGGGGGCTCCCGTTCTCGCCGTAGCGCAAGCGATTCCTCCGAACGCCCCGACTCGGCCTTCGATCATTCTCAACCGTAATGGCGGCTTTGCAGGGACGGGCTTTGGCGTCGGCCGCGCCGGCGCGGGCAGCACATCGACAGTCGCGCAGCCGCCGACGTCGGCGACCCCGGTCAGTCATGCCCGCTCGGCGGCGATGATCTCGGGATATGCGCATATTGGCGCCGGCACAGGCGGCTTAGGGCTCGGCATGGGAAACGCTATCGGCGGCCTGCGCGACACTGCGATTGGCTCGGGCGTTGGCGGGCGGGACGATCTAACGAGCTTCGGCACGGGCACCGGCGGGGTCATCGGTGCAGGCACCGGCCTCAACGCGCCGAGTGGCGGCATCAAGGACGCCTTCAATCAGGGCATCGCCACGGGCGGCGTCCAAAGCTCCGCGATTGGCGCCGGCGTCGGCGGCCTGAATGATTTGAATAGTTTCGGCGCTTCGACTGGCGGCGCCAAGGAAGGCGACAACGCGCCGAGATACCGCGTCGTTCAGTAGCGATTGGCTGCGATGTCAATGGGCTGTCCCGCGATCAAGCGTGGGCCGTCGTTCAGTTCTTCGGAATGGCGATTGGAAATATAGCGCGATCTTGGCGCTTCGGCTCTTACCGCCCAATTTCGTAAAAGGCGCCGTTTTGTCGGTTCTGTAATAAACTCGCGCGAACCGCCGCGTAATCCGCTGGCGCGCGGTAAATCAATTTCTGCGAGTTGGCCCCAATCGTGATGGCGCCCGCCGCTGGCGCGCGGATCCACAACATTAACCTTGAATTTACTTCGAGCGTTTTTCAATTCCCCTGAAGTGAAAAACGCTCGAAGTGTATGCTTTATCACATTTTATTCACGCGAACCGGCATCCACTTCGCTCGAAAATGCTCTAAATTTCACTCCAGACGTCAGGCGTCTTCGCCTGTCGCGATGACTTTCCGCGGCGGCCCCATCAGCGCCGGCTGGAACAGGATCGCCGCCGCCAGGGTGCAGACGAGCGACAAGGCGAGAAGCTTGCCCATGCTGGACGTGCCGGGGTGCTTTGAAAGCCAGAGGCTGCCAAAGGCCGTCGCCGTCGTCATCGCGCTGAAAAAGACCGCCCGCGTCAAGCTCGATTGCAGCAGATTGGTCGTCCCCGCGCGCCACGCCATCACGAAGTAGATCTTGAACGCGACGCCAAGCCCGAGCAGCAAAGGCAGCGCGATAATATTCGCGAAGTTGAGCGGCAGGCCGATCAGAACGGTGATCTCAAGGGTGACTGCGCCGGCCAGCAACAGCGGAACGAGGGTGAGCAGCACATCGCTGACCCGCCGCAGCACGATGAAAAGAAGAATGCTTATCGACAGCAGCGCCCAAAGCCCCGCCTCGATAAAGGCGCGAACAACGGTGTCGCCCGATTCCTGAATGGCGATCGGTTCGCCGGTGGCGACGGGATCGATCTGCTGAACGGCCTCGGTGAAACGCGCGAGCGTCCCATTATCGTTCGCGTCACCCTTCGGCGTGACGGCGATGCGGGCCCTTCCGTCAGGCGTCACCCAATCTCGCTTGAGATCCGGCGGGATCGAGGCGATCGTCGTTTTCTGCGCCTCAAGCGAATCGCGCAAGAGATCCAGCATCGTCGCGAGCCCGGGCAACAGAGCCTTGCGCGCGGCGTCGCGGATCTGCGGCGGCGCCTCCGCCATCTGGCGCAGGAGCCCCGAAAGGCGTCGGGCGTCATCCGCGCCCTTGCCTTTCAGATCGTCGGCGGTGTCCGCGAAGGCGTCAGCCGCCTTGGTCATGGCCGCGATATCCTCTTCGTCGGTCGGCGGGTCCAGCGCCCGGCTTGGATCGAGGATCGGTCCCAACGCGGCCCCCGCACGCTGGATGATCGGCAGCTTCTGGTCCTGGTCAGGCGGCACGAAGCTCTCGATCGTCACCACCTGCGCGACTTCGGGCAAAGCCGCGAGCCTTGCGGCGAGCTTGCTGGAGTCTTCGATAGAGGGTGCTAAAACGTCGATCGTATTGGTGTCGGTCGCCGGATCTTTCATGAGATCCAGCAAGGTCGCCACCGATTCAACCTTCGGGCTGCGCAAATTGATCGGATTGAAATCGAATCGCAGATGGGCCAGCAAAGGCGTCCCAGCCAGAGCGACGCCTAAAGTGCCGATCACGATCGCATATCTGTGACGGGCCATGAATTCATCGACCGGGGCGAGGAAGAGATAGCCGACCGGCTCCGCCTCGGCCGGCGGCCTGAAGATCGAGAGCAAGGCCGGCAGCACCGTGATCGAAGCGAAAAAGGCGATGAACATGCCGGTGCCGGCGATCAGGCCGAGTTCGGAGACGCCGCGGTAGTCGGTCGGAAGAAACGAATAGAAACCGGCCGCCGTGGCCGCCGCGGCGAGCGCGAGGGGACGTCCGACCTTGGCCGCGGCCTGCGAAAGGGCCTTGTCGAAATCGGGCTCCCTATAGCGTTCAGCCCTGTAGCGGACGCTGAACTGAATGCCGAAATCGACGCCAATGCCGACGAACAGAACCGCGAAGGCGACGGAAATCAGGTTCAGCGCGCCAACCATCCAAAGTCCGGTCGCGAAGGTCGCGCTGAGGCCGACCACGACGCTGAGGGCGACGGCCAGCACGATGCTGGGCGATTTCAGCGCGCGCCAGATGATGAACAGCACGATCAGCGCGGTGATCGCGCCATTCAGCCCCGCGCCATCCTCGACGGTTGCGAATTCTTCGTCGGCGAGCGGCACCGGGCCGGTCAGCCGCAGGCGCAGCCCCGGCGTCGCCGCAAGCCCAAGTTCGCTCCAGCTCGAACGGATGAAACCGGTCGGCGCCTGGCCGGGCTTCAGCGCGGCGTAATCAAGCACGGGCTTGACCTGGATGAACCGCCGCAATTCGCGCGGATCAGGAGGCGCGCCGGTCAGCAGGCCGCGCCAGGAAAAGAAAGTCGGGCGGCCGGCGAGAAGCCCGTCAAACGCGTCGCCGAGCGCGACGAGAGGCCGGTCGAAATCATCATAAGTCCCAGCCTTGGTGCGCACGCCTCTGTTGATGAAAGAGAACGCGTCGGTCACGCCGCGCAGGCTCTGGTCGGAGGCCAGCACCGATAGGAAAGGCTGCGCCTTGAACAGCCCCTCGACAGTGCTCCGCACCTCTGCGACCGGCAGGTACAAAAGGCCGTTCTTGTTGAAAAAGGATCCGCCGTCGGGGCGCAGGACAGACGAGAAGAGGTCGGGCCGCGTTTTCAGGCGTTCGGTCAGGCGCTCGGTGGCGTCCTCCGCGAGCTCAGGGGTCTTGGCGTCGATGACGACGACGATCTGGTCGGCGCGCTGCGGAAACGCCTTGTCCATGGCGATCAGATTCTGCCGCCAGGGCAGTTTCGCCGAAATGAAGTCGTTTGTGTTGGTGTTGATGCTGAAATGCGTCATTGCGTAGCGGCCGGACACGGCGGTCGCGAGGATCGCCAATGCGACGACGATCCATTTGAAGCGTCTGCAAAAATCGACGATCGCCGTGATCGTTCGGGAGATCGGCTCCGAGCCCTTTGGATCGAACGTCTTGCCGGCGCTGTCAGGGAGTGTGATCATGCAGTGATATCGCCAATCGAAGAGGCCCGGCCGCGGCTTTGGAGACGAACGGATGGCCTGAGCGCATCGTCAATGTCCCGGGAGATCAAGACATCCCTCAAATTCTCCAATGACGGCCGGCGCCGGGATGAACGCGACGTTTGACAGGAGAATCGCCGCCGCGGCAAGCTGAACAATAACTTCAAGAATAGACCTCTTCGGCTTGTAAGGCCACAGCCGGTCCGACGCCAGCGGTTTTGACGAACGCGGGGAGCCAAGCTCCGTCCGCGGCGTCCCTGCGTCGGACCGTCAAGCCTTGGTAAATTTAGGCTGGCGCCTTATGGAAAGAGGCGCAAATCAGATTCCGGGCGCCGAGGCCGGCGCTTCGCTCAAGCCGGCCGGGCCGACTGACGATCACTTCGAGGAGCCAAGCATTGGGAATTTCATTGCTGCAAATGGCCGACATCGGCGGCTATGTGCTGCGCCAGCGCCTTGCCGGCCAGAAGCGCTTTCCGCTCGTGCTCATGCTCGAGCCTCTGTTCCGCTGCAATCTCGCCTGCGCCGGCTGCGGCAAAATCGACTATCCGGACGAGATCCTCAATCAGCGCCTGCCGCTCGCCGATTGCCTGCAGGCGATTGACGAATGCGGCGCGCCGGTCGTCGTCGTCGCCGGCGGCGAGCCTTTGCTGCACAAGGAACTGCCGCAGATCGTCGAGGGCGCCATCGCGCGGAAAAAATACGTCACCGTCTGCACCAATGCGCTGCTGCTCGAAAAGCACATCGATCGCTACAAGCCGAACCGCTACTTCAACTGGTCGATCCATCTCGACGGCGACGAGGCGATGCATGATCACTCGGTCTGCCAGCCGGGCGTCTATGATCGCGCCATCAAGGCGCTGAAGCTCGCCAAGGGAAAAGGCTTCCGCGTCACGATCAATTGCACGCTCTTCAACAACGCAGAGCCGGCGCGGGTCGCGGCCTTTTTCGATACCGTCTCGACCCTCGGCATCGAGGGGATCACCGTATCGCCCGGCTACGCCTATGAGCGCGCGCCGGATCAGCAGCACTTCCTCAACCGAGAGAAGACAAAGACCCTGTTCCGCGACATCTTTTCCCGCGGCAAGGGCGGCAAGGCGTGGCCCTTCTTCCAGTCGACCCTCTTTCTCGATTTCCTCGCCGGCAACCGCACCTATCATTGCACGCCCTGGGGCAATCCGACGCGCACGGTATTTGGCTGGCAGCGGCCCTGCTATCTGCTCGGCGAAGGCTATGTCGCGACCTTCAAGGAATTGATGGAGGACACGGCCTGGGAGCGCTATGGCACCGGCAATTACGAAAAATGCGCGGATTGCATGGTCCACTGCGGCTTCGAGGCGACGGCCGTCGAAGAGGCTTTCAAGAATCCGCTCGCCGCGCTTAAAGTCGCGGTCGGCGGCATTCGGACCCAGGGCCCGATGTCGCCGGATATTCCGCTAGACCGGCAACGGCCGGCCGAGTTCGTCTTCAGCCGCCACGTCGAGCACAAGCTCGCCGAAATTCGCGAATCCAAATCCGGCGGCGAGCATCTGTCGGCCGCGGAGTAGCGCGGAAAACGCCGCCCGCGCATCGCGGGCGGTTCGCATCAGCGCCGGAATCTGCCCCGGATCGCGCGCGAGCGATCGGATCAGCGCCCCGAAAGCGATGGCGCCATCCGGCCGCATCGCCACCAGCGCCGCATGCGGCAATTGGCGTTCGGCCGGATCCGCGACCACCCGCAGCGCCGCAAAGGGAATCCCGCGATCGGCCGCGGCCCTCGCGGCGATATGCGATTCCATATCGACGGCATGGGCGCCGGTGCGCAGATGCAGGGCGCGCTTGCCGGCGCAGTCGGCGACCGGCGCATCGACCCCCGCAAGATCGACGATGGCCGCGCCGAGCGCCGCCGAAAGCGCCCGGGACCACGCGGGATCGGCCGCGATCGGCTCGCCATTTTCGACGATGACGCGGCGGGCGACGAGGATCGTCCCCGGCGCAAGGCCGGGCGCAAGACCGCCGGCGACCCCGAAGCTGATGATCGCGCCGGCGTTGGCGGCGGCGGCTTCGAGTTCGCGCGCGAGACGAACGCCGTCGCCGCCGCCCGACAGCGCGTGAACCTCGGGTCCGGCGGCGAGTTTCGCCTCGGCCTTGAGCCCCGTGACGGCGATCACCCGCGCAGGCGGGGGGAGCCGGCCTACATCCCAAACCGCGTCGTGATCTGATTGCCGCTTTTGAGATTGCGATAGCGGGCCATCGCCCAGAGCGGGAAGAATTTTGAGTAGCCGTGATAACGCAGGTAAAAGACGCGCGGAAACCCGGTCGCCGTGAAGCGCTCTTCTGTCCAAAACCCGTCCCCCGCCTGCGTCTTCGTCAGGTAGCGCAATCCCCTCGCCACCTCCGGCGCATCGACCTTGCCGGCCGCCATCAAGCCCAGCAAAGCCCATGCCGTTTGCGACGACGTGCTGGGCGCCGCCGCATAGCCTTTATACTCCAGCGCATAGCTTTCGCCACCCTCCCCCCAGCCGCCGTCTGAATTCTGGATGCGTTTCAGCCAGGCGACGGCTTTTCGCACCGCTGCGCTGCTCCTGTCGTAATCGATGGCGTTGAGGGCGCTGAGGACCGACCAGGTTCCATAAATGTAATTCATGCCCCAGCGGCCGAACCAGCTGCCGTCGCTGTCCTGCTCGCGGATGAGATATTCGACGGCGCGTCCGAGGGCCGAATTGGTCCTGGCGGTCTCGCCGAACTGGCCGAGCATGGAGATGCAGCGCGCCGTGACGTCCGCCGTCGGCGGATCGAGCAGCGCGCCATGGTCGGCGAACGGTAGGTTGTTGAGATAATGATATTCATTGTCGGCATCGAAGGCGCCCCAGGCGCCGTTCTTGCTCTGCATGCCGACGATCCACTCGCGCGCGCGGGACAGCGCGTCGCGATAGTCGTCACGTCCGGACAGGCCCTGCACGTGATCCATCGCCATGGCGACGACGGCGGTGTCGTCGACGTCGGGATAGTGCGGGTTGGCGTATTGGAAGGCCCAGCCGCCCGGACGGATGCCGGATCGCCGCGCGATCCAATCGCCACGAACGTCGAGAACCTGCTTGGGGACCAGCCAGTCGAGCCCGCTTTTGACCTGTGCGACCGCGCGCTCGCCGCCGACCTCCAGCAACGCGTGGCAGGCGAGCGCGGTATCCCAAACCGGCGACACTCAGGGCTGGCAGTAGGCCTCGTGCTCATGCACGGCCAGAAGCTTCTCGATCGAGCGGCGGGCAATGGCGC
>JBKQMI010000132.1:0-6102 GCA_052146775.1 Methylocella sp.
CAAAAATTTGGTGTGCTTTATATTCCTAATATAAAATGATGAAATACGTCAGTATTTTTTTGCGAAATGATTGTTTTTGACAGAAATGTAGCTACGATGAGGCTACAAAGGAGTGCTCGCCATGGCCACCGATACGACCGTCCGCGCCCGGATTGACGAGCGCGTCAAAAAAGAGGCCGCCGAGGTTCTCGAAACCATGGGCCTGTCGGTTTCCGACGCCATCCGAATGATGCTGGTGCGCGTCGCCGCCGAAAAGGCCCTGCCCTTCGAGGTCAAGGCGCCGAACGCCGTCACCGCCCGAACGCTGCGCAAGGCCGATCGCGGCGAGGATATGGTGCGGTCCAGGGACGCCGTAGACCTCTGCCGCAAACTCGGGATTTGATGCGAACCCCGGTCCATACCGGGCAGTTCCGCCGCGATGTCCGCCGCGCCCAGAAGCAAGGCAAGGACATGTCTAAAATGCGAGAGGTCTTGACGCTACTGATCGCCGCCGAGCCGCTTCCGGAGTGGCTGAGGGACCATCCTCTGGCCGGCGACTGGGGCGGATACCGCGATTGCCACATCGAGGCGGACTGGCTGCTTCTGTATAAGATCGACGGGCAAGACCTTATTCTCGCGCGCACCGGGAGCCACGCGGACCTGTTCAAATAACCGCGCGATCCCGCCTCATACCAATCGCGATTGATGCAGCGCCGCCGCGATGAAGCTGGCGAACAACGGGTGCGGCTTGAACGGGCGCGATTTCAGTTCGGGGTGAAACTGCACGCCGATGAACCAGGGATGATCTTCGAGTTCGATGGTCTCGGGCAGCAGACCGTCCGGCGAAAGGCCTGAAAAAATGAGGCCCTTTTCGGCGAGCCGCGCGCGATAGGCGGTGTTGACCTCGTAGCGATGGCGATGGCGCTCGGAAATCTCCGTCGCACTATAAATGGCGGCGATTTTGGAGTCGGGGGCAAGCTCGGCGCGATAGGCCCCAAGCCGCATGGTGCCGCCAAGGTCGCCCTCGGCGGCGCGAATCTCCAATTCATTGCCGCGCATCCATTCGGTCATCAGGCCGACGACGGGTTCAGGCGTTGGCCCGAATTCGGTGGAATTGGCCTCGGCTATTCCGGCGAGCGCGCGCGCCGCTTCGATCACCGCCATCTGCATCCCGAAGCAGATGCCGAAATAGGGCACCTTGCGCTCGCGCGCGAAGCGGGCGGCGAGAATTTTGCCCTCCGCGCCGCGCTGGCCGAAGCCGCCCGGAACGAGGATGCCATGCACATGGTCGAGATGGGCGGCCGGATCGTTGCTCTCGAAAATCTCCGATTCGATCCAGTCGATCCGGACATTGATGCGGTTGGCGATGCCGCCATGGCTCAAAGCCTCTATCAGGGATTTATAGGCATCCTTGAGGCCAGTGTATTTGCCGACGATCGCAATGGTCACCTCGCCCTCCGGATTGAGGACGCGGTCCATCACGGCGTTCCACCGGGTCATGTCGGGCTTTGGCGCCGGCTCGATGCCGAACGCCGCCAGAACCTCCTGATCGAGTCCGGCGGCGTGATAGGCGCGCGGAACGTCATAGATCGAGGCGACGTCCCGCGCTTCGATCACGGCGCTTTCGCGCACATTGCAGAACAGCCCGAGCTTGCGGCGCTCCTCGCGCGGGATCTCCCGGTCGGTGCGGCAGAGCAGGATATGGGGCTGGATGCCGATCGAGCGCAGCTCTTTGACCGAGTGCTGCGTCGGCTTCGTCTTGAGTTCGCCGGCGCTCGGGATGAACGGCAATAGAGTCAGGTGGATGTAGATCGCATGCGCGCGGGGCAGATCGTTTCCGAGCTGTCGGATCGCCTCGAAGAACGGCAGGCCCTCAATGTCGCCGACGGTGCCGCCGATCTCGACCAGAACGAAATCGACGCCGTCATTGCCGGCAAGGATGAACTCCTTGATCTCGTTGGTCACATGCGGGATGACCTGCACGGTGGCGCCGAGATAGTCGCCGCGGCGCTCCTTGGCGATGATGTCCTGATAGATGCGGCCGGTGGTGATGTTGTCGTCGCGCATCGCCGGGCGGCCGGTGAAGCGCTCGTAGTGGCCGAGGTCGAGATCGGTCTCGGCGCCGTCGTCGGTGACGAACACCTCCCCGTGCTGGTAGGGGCTCATCGTGCCGGGGTCGATGTTGAGATAGGGGTCGAGCTTGCGCAGGCGGACGGTATAGCCGCGGGCCTGCAGCAAGGCTCCTAGAGCCGCCGAGGCCAAGCCTTTGCCAAGCGATGAGACCACGCCGCCGGTGATGAAGATGTACCGCGCCATGGGCTTTGACCCTTATCCGAGTTTCGCCGGTTGGGGAAGCCAATTCGGGCCGTCCCCCCGTTCATCCACAGTTCGAGCGGTCGCCGCGAAAGGCGGCGCGCGCAAGAAGATTTTCAAAGAAAAGCGCGGCGTCCGCTTTCTGGACCTGGTGAAAACGAGAGAATCGCCCGACCGCAATCGCGCTCGCGGGAGATTCTCGCGGCGCTATGACAAAAATTTCTTCATTTATCAGCCTGTTCGACTGATCTTCTGAAGCAAGATGGCGGCCGTATTGGGCAAAGCCGCTATTTCGCAGGCGCCTCGGGCGCGGCGGGCGGCGGCGCGGACTGGCGCTGATCCTCGATCTTCTTCAACTGATCGAGAAGATTGCCGCCGGCTCCCTGCGCCGGAGCAGGCGCCCCGGCGGGTCCGCCAGCGGGCTTCGCCGGTTCGATACGCTGCAGGATCGACGAGGGCGCCTGATTGATCCGCGCAAGGACGGTCAAGCCGAGGCTCGTCGCGAAAAACAAAGCGGCGAGGATGGCGGTCGCGCGGGTCAACACATTGGCCTGACCGCGGCCGGTCATGAAACCGCCGCCGCCGCCGACGCCGAGCGCGCCGCCCTCCGAACGCTGCAGGAGCACGGTCACGACAAGCGCGACGACGATCATGAGATGAATGACGATCAACACCGATTGCATCGACTAAACTCTTCCCTGCCCGCGCCGCCTCGGGCGAAACCCGGCGGCCGGGGCGTAAACTGGGCTTGACAAGCGCAGTCTCCAGAACGGCGCTGATCCAACTGCTTTACGAACGCCGTAAAGTCGGGCGCGCGGGAACGCCGACAGTTGGTTGCTGAGGCGCGTTCATACACCGCCCCGACACGAAAGGGCCAGCGAAAATCGCAAATGCCGCCTTCATGCCGGCCCGACACTGCAGAAATGCCGATAAACCCCCGCGATCCCCATGAAATCCGCGGCGGTCAGGCTCGCGCCGCCGACGAGGGCGCCGTCGACGTCCGAAACGCGCATCAATTCGGCCGCGTTGCCGGGTTTCACCGATCCGCCGTAGAGGATTCGCATCCCGTGGCTCATCCCCGGCAAATGCGCGTCGACTCGCTCGCGGATGAATCGATGCATCCCGGCGATATCATGAAGAGTGGGCGTCAGGCCGGTCCCGATCGCCCAGACTGGCTCATAGGCGATGACGAGGCGCTCCGGGGTCGAAGTGATCGGAATGGAGCCGGCCAACTGGGAGGCGACGACCGGCAAGGCCTCGCCCGCCTCTCGCTCGGCCCGAGTCTCGCCGACGCAGACGATCGCCGTCAAACCGGCCCGGAAGGCGGCGTTGGCCTTGTCGCGGACGCTTTCATCTCCCTCATTATGCCCGGACCGGCGCTCCGAATGGCCGAGAATGACGTAACTCGCCCCCGCGTCCCTCAGCATTTCCGCGGAAATGTCGCCGGTGAAGGGTCCGCTCGGCTCGTTGTGACAGTGCTGCCCGCCAAGCCCCACGCCGGCGCCCGCGCAGATCGGGGCCGCTGCGGCGAGCAAAGTCGCCGGCAGGCAAAGAACGATCTCCGCGCCATCGGCGCCGCCGTCCGCCACTTCGACGCAGATCTTCGCGGCTTCGACGAGATCCTTGCGGAGGCCGTGCATTTTCCAGTTTCCCGCGACGAGCGGACGGCGGCCAAGCCGCGATTCTCTGTTCATATTCGAAATGCTTCCGGCTCCGGTGCGGGCGAAACGCTGAGACGTTTGCAAGCGCAGGCGCACCTTCTTATAGTCCCGGCCGGATTTGTAAATGTTCGGCTCCAATCTGGCCGCGACGAAACTTAAGAAAGCCCATCCGACATGCTCGAAGCCATGCGCGCCGCGACACAAGGCTGGATCGGCCGCACCATCATGGGGATCGTGATGGGCGTCATCATCCTGAGCTTCGCCATCTGGGGCATCCGAACCGATTTCAGCGGCTATGGGGCCAACCGGCTGGCGCAGGTGGGCGGCGAAGAGATCACCGTGGACGCCTTTCGCGACGCCTATCAGACCGAACTGCAGCGCATCCAGCGTCAGGCCAAGCGCGCCATCACCAATGACGAGGCGCGGCGTTTCGGCCTCGACCGGCAGGTGCTCTCGCGTCTCGTCAGCGACGCGGCGCTGAATCAGCAGGCGAATGCGCTCGGCCTCACCGTCAGCGATCTGCAAATCGCCAAGGCGATCGCCAATGATCCAACTTTCAAAGGGGCCGGCGGCCAGTTCGATCGCGCCCAGTTCGAGGAGCTTTTGCGCGACAACGGCCTGACCGAGAAGGCCTTCGTGCGCGACCAGCGCGGCGTCATTTTGCGGCGTGAGCTTACCGATCCGCTGACCGCCGCCCTGCAATTGCCGAAAGCCATGCTCGAGGCGATCCATCGCTTTCAATCGGAGGCGCGCAGCGTTGATTTTGTGATCCTGCCCGTCGCCAGCGCCGGCGCGATCGCCACGCCGCCGGAGGACGAGCTGCGGAAATATTTCGAGGATCGCAAGCTCGGCTATTCGGCTCCCGAATATCGCGGCCTCGTCGCTTTGACGCTGACGCCGGATAGCATCGCAAAGCCCGAGAGCGTTTCCGACGCGGATGCGCAAAAGCGCTACGACGAGATCAAGGGCGATAAATTCGGAACGCCGGAAAAACGCACGGTCGAGCAGGTCCTCTTCACGGACGAAGCCGCCGCCAAGGCGGCCCGCGACAAGCTCGACGCAGGCGCGAATTTCGAAGATATCGTCAAGGATCAGGGGCTGACCCTCAAGGATGTTTCGCTCGGAACCGTGACGCGGAGCCAGCTGATCGACAAGGAAGTCGCCGACGTCGCCTTCGCGCTGCCGGAAAGCGCCGTCAGCGCGCCGATCAAGACGCGCTTTGGCTTCGTTCTCGTTCGAGTCTCCAAGATCGAGCCGTCGAGCGTCAAGCCCTTTTCCGATGTCGCGGGCGAAATCAAGCGCGACATCGCGATCTCGCGCGCGCGCGGCGAGATCAACCGCCTCCACGATGCGATCGAGGATCAGCGCACATCGGGCAAGTCGTTGACCGAAGCGGCGAAAAGCGCCGGGCTGGAGGTGCGCTCGATCGCCGCTGTCGACGCCGCCGGAAAGGATCAGACGGGCGCGCCGGTCGCCGATCTGGCGAACGGGCCGACCTTGCTGAAGGCGGCCTTCGCCTCCGACGTCGGCGTCGACAACGAGACCTTGACGCTGCCCCAGGGCGGCTATCAATGGTTCGAGGTCGCGAAGATCGAAAAGGCGCGGCAAAAGACCTTTGAGGAGGCGCGTCCCGACGTCGAGAAGGCTTGGCGCGACGACGAGACCGCGCGGCTGCTTTCGGCCAAGGGCGCCAATATCGCGAAGCGTCTCGACGCCGGCGAATCGCTGGCCGCCATCGCCGCCTCCGAAGGCGGTCTTGAGGTGAAGCACGCGAGCGACGTGAAGCGCAGCGGCGGAGCCAAGGAGCTGCCGGCCAACGCCGTGGCGCAGATCTTCAACATCGGCGTCGGCGGCGTCGGCTCGGCGCGTCTCGACGATGGCGGGCACATCATATTCAAGGTCGCCGATTCGGTCGTCCCGCCAGTCGATTTCACGGACCCGAGCCTCGTGTCCATCGCGAGCCAGGTGAAGAAGACCTATGGCGACGACCTCGTGGCGGAATATCTCGCGAGCCTTCAGAACGATCTCGGCGTCAAGATCAACATGCAGGCCCTGGCGGCCGCGGCGGGCGGTGCGGCCAATGCTTTCTGACGCGGGTCTCTCGAACGACGCCGCCGGCGCGGACTTCGCCGCGAGCTACGCGGCCATG
>JBKQMI010000133.1:0-5656 GCA_052146775.1 Methylocella sp.
AGGAAAATAGGGAACTGTTTGCTCTTAACAAAGCTGCTGGAAACGAGAGCGCTGAGGGATTTGATTGGAATGCTTCGAAAAATTTTTTGATTGAGGGTGCGGTTTTTTGATGCGCGCGCGACGAACGGCGGCAAAAGGCCCAAGAAGGTCTTGCGGGAGCGGGCCAAGCGGTTTTAACATTAGTTTATGATCGAGGCGGTAATCACCATCAGAAACGCGCGCGAGGGAGACGCCCAAGGCGTCGCCGACGTGCATGACGCCGCCTGGCGGGACGCCTACCGCGGCATTATCCCCGGCCGCGAGCTGGAGCGCATGATCGCGCGCCGCGGACCGCGCTGGTGGCATTCCGCGATCGTTCGGGGCTCGCGGCTCCTTGTTCTCGATTTCGACGAAACCATTGGCGGCTATGCCAGCTACGGGCGCAACAGGGTTCCCTCGCTGCGCTATGGCGGCGAAGTGTTCGAGCTTTATGTCGCGCCCGAGTTTCAGGGCCTTGGCTTCGGCAAGCGTCTGTTTGAAGTGGCCCGAAAGGATCTGGCCGAGTATGGCTACTCATCCTTTCTTGTCTGGGCGCTCGCCGACAATGAACGGGCCGTGCAATTCTACACGCGGCTCGGCGGCCTGAACGTGCGTCAAGCCAACGAGCGCTTTGGCTCCGAGGTTCGGGCGCGGCACGCCTTCGCCTTCGACTCGGCTCCGACTTGAAGGATCGCCGGGCCTGGCGCATAACCCGTCCCTGAAATGACCTCGAAGATCGCCCCGGCCGCGTCGTTTCGATGTGTCCGTCCGGTTCGGCTAACTCGCCCGGACCGTCGATCCACCGATCGCAATCGACGAATGTCTTCGCCGAAAAAAGAATTGCAGCCGCGGCGCGATCCGCCGTTTTGAACAATCCGAGGCAACCGGGAGACCTGCATGCGCCTTGACGCAATTTCCATTGGCAAGAACCCGCCTTTTGAAGTCAACGTCGTGATCGAGGTTCCGATCGGGGGCGAACCGATCAAATATGAGCTGGACAAGGCCGCCGGCGCGCTGTTTGTCGACCGGTTCCTCTATACCTCGATGCGCTATCCGGGCAATTATGGCTTCATCCCCCACACGTTATCCGAAGACGGAGACCCCTGCGACGTCATTGTCGCCAATACCCGCGCGATTGTTCCCGGCGCGGTGATGAGCTGCAAGATCGTCGGCGTTCTTATCATGCGCGACGAGGCCGGGCAGGACGAAAAGCTTCTGGCCGTTCCATCCTCAAAGCTCACCCAGCGCTACGCGAAAGTCGAAAACTATACCGATCTGCCGGAGATCACGCTGCATCAGATCGAGCATTTCTTCACGCATTACAAGGATCTGGAGCCCAACAAATGGGTCAAGCTCGACGGCTGGCGCGACGCAGACACGGCGCGCAAAATCATCGTCGAGTCGATCGAGCGGGCCAAGGCGACGGCCAAGTAGGCCCCCTAAGGCGGTTTAAGTAGTCGCTTCCTGCCGCGCGTCAGAACTTGCGCGTCAGCAGAAACACGCCCTGTTCGCCGAAGAGATTCCAGATCCAGGGCGCGCTATACGCCAAAGGCTTGCCGAAACGGTCGAGCGCGACGCCGCGCTCGATGCGCGCGCCGATCGTCCGAACGAGTTCGGTGAAATCCTGAATCGTGCAGAAATGAATGTTCGGCGTCTCATACCAGGGCAGGGACAGGTTTTGCGTCACTGGCATGTGGCCGCCGAGAGCGACCTGCGCACGGATGCGCCAGTGGCCGAAATTCGGGAAGGAAACGATGGCCCGCCGTCCGATCCGCAGCATGTCCTCCAGCACGTGCCGCGGCCGCCGGGTCGCCTGCAGCGTCTGCGACAAAATCACATAGTCGAAGGAATCGTCGGGATAGGCCGCCAGATCGGTGTCGGCGTCGCCCTGAATGACGGAAAGCCCCTGGGCGACGCAATCATTGACGCCGCGCTGCGATAATTCGATGCCGCGCGCGTCGACTCCCTTTTCTTCGGCGAGCAGGCGCAGCAGCGCGCCGTCGCCGCAGCCGACATCAAGAACGCGGCTGTTCGCCGCGACCATCGACGCGACGAGAAGGAGATCGACGCGCGCCGTCGTCTGCGGCGCCTTGGCGGCTTCGAGCGGCGTGGATGTGACGCTCAAGGCTCGGCCCTCGGTTTGGCCGGCGGCAGCCCGCGCGCGCGGGCGGCGGAATCGAGGAAGCCGCGCGACGTCGCGATGAATTCAGGGACATTGAGCAGGAAGGCGTCGTGGCCGCGGTCGGTCTCGATGTCGACGAAGGAGACTGACGCCCCGCCGGCGTTCAACGCATGCACGATGGCGCGCGAGGCCGAGGTCGGATAGAGCCAGTCCGAATTGAAGGAGACGACGCAAAATCGCGCTTTCGCGCCCTTGAAGGCGAGCGCCAGCGAGCCATCGTAATCGGCGGCGAGATCGAAATAATCGCAGGCCCGCGTCACATATAGATAGGAGTTTGCGTCGAAGCGGTCGACGAAGCTCAGGCCCTGATAGCGCAGATAATTCTCGATCTCGAACTCGGCGTCGAATGAAAAGGCGGGAGCGGCGCGATCTTGCAGTTTGCGGCCGAATTTGCTCTGCAGCGCTTCGTCGGAGAGATAAGTGATGTGGGCGGCCATCCGCGCGACGGCGAGGCCCTTCGTCGGGATGACGCCTTCCTCGAGATAGCGCCCATTGCGCCAGTCGGGGTCCGCCATCACCGCTTGCCGGCCGACCTCGTGAAAGGCGATATTCTGCGACGAATGCTTGGCGGCGGTCGCGATCGGCATCGCTGCGAAAACGCGCTCCGGATAACTCGCCACCCATTGCAGCACCTGCATGCCGCCCATCGAGCCGCCGGCGACGCAGAACAGACCCTTGATGCCAAGATGGTCGACCAGCATGGCCTGCGCCCGGACCATATCCCTGATCGTAACGATCGGCAGATCGAGCCCATACGGGCGCCCCGTCGCCGGATTAAGCGAAGCTGGGCCGGTCGTGCCCATGCAGCCGCCGACGACATTGGAGCAAATCACGAAATAGCGATCGGTGTCGATTGGCCGGCCGGGACCGACCATCGTGGTCCACCAGCCGGGCTTGCCGGTGATGGGATGGCGATTGGCGACATGCTGATCACCGGTCAGCGCGTGACAGACGAGAACGGCGTTGGATTTGTCGGCGTTGAGCGCGCCATAGGTCTGGTAAGCGATCGTCCATCGGTCGAGGCTCCCGCCCGCATCCATTTGCAGGGCGCGGTCAGCGCCAAAATGCGCGACGAGGCTCTGCGGCGCGTCGACTTCGCGAAGGCCGCCTTTCTTAGGGGACAAAACGCCGCCAGGGGCCTGGGTCAATGGCTTGCCGATCGTTCGATATGGCGAACATTACGTCCGATATATGGGAGGTCGCGACGGCGAGTGTCAAGTTTCAGTCCGCGAATCTTCTCCAGGAAGCGGGCGGCGGGGGAGGAATTTTTCGATTCAAGCAACGAAAGCGGGAAATTCTCGCCGGGAAATTTTTATCGGCGGCTCAGTTTCAGCTCGCCCGCTTCTGGCGCACGCCGGACTTCAAGGGCGCGGGGAGCCGCGCGCCGTCTTCGTCGAGGATGGCGAAATGATAGCTGCCGGCGTCGTCGCGGCTGACCTTGTAGCGCAGGCGATCCACGACATTGTTCGACGCATCGAAAGTGAGAATCGCGGGGCTGAGATCGACGATTTCGGCGCCGTCGAGATAGATGGAGCTGCAGATGATCAGTTCGTCGCCCGGCTGACAGGTGCGCGCCGCCGCGCCGTTCAGAATGCAGCAGCGCGAGCCGCGTTGGCCGAGGATCACATAGGTGGTGATGCGCGCGCCGGAATTCTTGTTCCAGACGTCGACGAATTCGAGCGGGAGAATGCCCGCGGCTTCGCAATGGGCGGGATCGAGGGTGATCGAGCCGTGATAGTCGAGGTTCGCGTCGGTGACGCGGATGCCGTGCAGCTTTCCGCCTACAAGTTTACGCATCGATTCCATTTCCATTCGCGGCCGGTCCCGTGGCGCGGCCGCGCAAAGCTCCATCAATTTGGGCAAATAGCATGCCTCAGGCGCCGTGTCGCCTCGGCGCCTGCCGATGGCGCCAAATAAGCCGCCGCCGCGCGCTCATGCTCTATTTCGAAGTTTTCGACAACAGAAGTGGGATCGATCGCTGCGATTGTCATGGGGCCGCTGTTTCGCGCGGGTTGGCGAAATGCCGCACGCTGCGATAGAAGGCTCGCAACCGGGCCTCTTTGCAGGACAGTTCAGGGCGAATGTCGGACGCAGCGATCTCGGCCATCGATCTTTGCCGCGCCCTGGTGCGGCGTCCCTCCGTCACGCCAGATGATGCGGGCGCGCAGGATGTGCTGGCGGCGCGGCTGAAGGCGGCGGGCTTTTCGACGGACCAGGTCGCCTTTTCCGAGTCCGGCACGCCCGACATCCAAAATCTCTACGCCCGCATCGGAACATGCACGCCGCATCTCGTTTTCGCCGGCCATACCGACGTCGTGCCGCCCGGAGACGCCGCGAGCTGGCGCTTCGATCCGTTCAGCGCGGAGCTTGCCGAGGGCGCGATCTACGGCCGCGGCGTCGCTGATATGAAAGGCGCGATCGCAGCCTTCGCCGCGGCGGCGATCGCCTTCGTGGAAAGGCATGGGACTGCGAAGGGCTCGATCAGTCTTCTCATCACCGGCGACGAGGAAGGCCCGGCGATCAACGGGACCAAAAAGCTGCTGCGCTTCGCCTATGAGCGCGGCGCGCGTTTCGATCACTGCATCCTTGGCGAGCCGACCAATCCGGATGCGCTCGGCGAGATGATCAAGATCGGCCGGCGCGGCTCCCTCAATGGAGTTTTGAGCGTCAGGGGGCGCCAGGGCCATGTCGCCTATCCGCGGCGCGCCAAAAACCCCATTCCGTCTCTCGTGCGGCTGATCGCCGCGCTGACCGCAGCGCCGCTCGACGCCGGCACAGCGCATTTCGACGCCTCGAACCTCGAAATCGTCAGCATCGACGTCGGCAATCGCGCGTTCAACATCATTCCGGCCGAGGCGCAGGCGAAGTTCAATATCAGGTTCAACGATCTGTGGACGCCCGAGGCGCTCGCCGCCGAGCTGCGCAAAAGGGCCGCGGCGGCGGCGGAAGGAGCCGACTATGAGATCCGCTTCGATCCCTGCAACGCGCTGGCTTTCCTGACGCCGCCCGACGGCTTCACCAATCTCGTTTCCGCCGCGATCGAAAAGCACACGGGGCGGAAGCCTTCGCTTTCGACCAGCGGGGGAACCTCCGACGCGCGCTTCATCCGCGCCTATTGTCCGGTCGTCGAGTTCGGCCTCGTCGGGGCGACCATGCACATGATCGACGAGCATGTCGCAGTGAAGGACATCGAGGTCTTGACGGCGATTTATTCGACTCTGCTCGAAGATTACTTCAACCGCTAGTGGACAAAACCTGACACTTGGCTCCCAAGGGTCAGGACAATTTTATCCGCCGGATCAATATGTTGTGGGCCAACTTGTCCCGGCATTCGCGGATGTGAATGTCGGGGGCGGACCACTAGAGCGCTTTCCGACCGAATGGATCATTCGGTCGACAAGAAATCGCTCCAGATTCAAAAGCTTGAGCATATTCCGATCAGATTGAATCAATCTG
>JBKQMI010000134.1:0-23689 GCA_052146775.1 Methylocella sp.
TGGGCGGAGCTGGCTTGAGGCTTCGGCAGGCGAAGCCTGTTGGAGAAGCCCGCGGAGGGGATGGACATAACCTACATCCCGATGGCGCGCGGTTTCGTCTATCTCGCCGCCGTCGTCCTTCGACGGGCTCAGGATGAGGGGTTCAGTAGGCGCGTGCTTTTTCATCGCGCGTCGATCACGATGGAGGCCGACTTCCGCGTCGAGGCATTGGAAGAGGCTTGAGTGAAACATGAGCGGCCGGAGATTTTCAACACGGATCAAGGCTCGCAACGCGGCCGTCACGGATGTTCTCCTCAAAGCCGGCCTCTCCATCAGCATGGACGGCAAAGGTTCATGGCGCGACGTTGTCTTTGTCGAAAGGCTCTGGCGATCCGTCAAATACGAGGAGGTCCACCTCAAAGCTTACAGGACGGCAGCGGAGGCCCGCGCCTCGATCGGCAGCTATCTGCGCTTCCATAATTCCAGAAGACCGCATTCCAGCTTTGACCAGCAGACCCCCGCTCAAGCCTATTTCAACCGCCTGCCGCAGATCGCGGCGGCCTGAACCCGGCAGACGCTCCACTTATCATTCGCAGGAATCCGTTCAGACAACCGGAGCCAGCTCTCTACTTCACATCATAAGCGGCGTTATGGGCGCCTACGAAGTTTCCGAGTTCGTTCAATCCGTTGAGGCCGAGGACAGGAAAATCGCAGCTGTTGTCGCCGCCACACGCCACCTCATGGTTGCTGTCATAGAGACCATTATACTGGAAGTATTCGTGGCGCTTGATCACCTGGGCGTTGTTGGCGAGCGGATCATCCTCCACCTCGGCCTTGTCGACGTCAACGGACGGCGGGCACCGTTGGAGCAGTTTCCAGGCGACCGAAACATTCGCGCCTTGCAGGGGAACGAGATTTTTTTGCAAGCGGTTGAGGTCAGCTCGCTTCGGGCTGAAAGACGTGAAGGTCTTCAACCAATACGCATCGCTGCACAATCCCTGCGCTTCATATTCCGGTTGCTCCGGTGCTTCGGCGACAACATGGACGACGGGCGGCGCGCCCACGGCCTGGGGATTGGGGGTCAGAACTGGCCCTGGCGGCAGCGAAGCCTCCGCGGCGTATTTGATAAGCTTCCCGGCCTGAGTGGGATTCGGCACGAGCCACTGCATCGTCATTTTGCCCGGCTGCACGCCCCCGACGAGACTGATCCCGAAATGGTCGCAGCCGCTGGTCGGGTATCGAGCGCCGAGGCCTAGCGTCCAACACGAGTCTCCTGTGGTGTAGGTCGGAAGTTTAGCGAAGGGCGTCCCATTGCCGATGGGCGTTGCGGTCCCCGGCATGGTGCTCGATCCCCACTTCGTAACCCATTGGTGGTTCACATAAGCGGCGGCGTAAATAATCGAGACGCCCTTGTGTCCATCAGGAAATGTCACCAACTTCAGCGCAGTCTTGTCCGGGGTCGCCCAGCGAATATAGGGCTGGCCTGCCGGAAAATTATCCGGAAAAATACGCGTGATTTGCTGGGGCGTCACATCTTCGATATCGATTTCGAAGCCTTCCGTGGTTTGCCCCGTGTCGTTGAAACAATCGAAATTGTCGTAAGATCCAATCACCTGGGCGTTCGCCGAACTGACGAAACCCGCAACCGCGATAGCGGCCACCCCCGCAACGATCTGCCGTTTCATTTTTTCTCCCCCTCGATTAAGCGACGTTCGCCAAATGACGCCTGCGTCGCCAACATGCCGGGACGCGCCGACAATGCGGTCGTCCCGTATTCGTATCTTGAACGCCTTCGCTTACTAGCGCGCCGGGGCGCTGGTATTGACCGCGATTTCCGTCGCCACGTTGGCGCCGCCGGAAAGAGCGTAACCCTCGAACGACGCTGTCTGGCCGACAGCGAACCCGCTCGCGCCGTTCCACAAGACCTCCGCGCAGGTTGGCGTCATGACAAGGGTCGCGCCGACGACGATATAGCCATTTCCAACCCTGGTGATGGAGCCTTCGTATTCAAAGCTCTTCGCTCCCGATGGCGCGTAGCAAGCATAAGAGTTAGACGTCTGCGACTTGATGACGATGACCGGGGTCGCAACGGTGATTTGCGACTTGCTGTCCTTGACGGTGATTGTCGTCCCAAAACTGCCGACCTTGATGGGCGTGCCGCGAACAGCGCCTGTGTGAGAATCGATCGTCAGCCCGGCGGGAAGTCCGGTCGCCGTCCACGAATAAGGAACAGCGCCGCCAGTCGCCGTCAGGCTCGCGCTGTAGCTTGTGTTGACAACGCCATCAGGCAACGCGCCCGCGATGGTGAGAGGCGTGGACACCGGCGGCTGCGTGGGATTGACGTTGAGCGTCCAGTTGGCGGCGGTGGTGTGGGACGGATTGATGATGCCGCTGTAGTTACCGGCATAGGGTTGGCCGTTTCCGGCGAGCGTGCAGCCAGGGACGCCTGAGCAGGACGCATAATAGTTCGTCTCCGTCGCCTGATCGTAGTCATAGGCGCCGGTCACCAGTCCCACGGCTCCGGGTACGTCAGACCCTGGAATGAAAGCCAGGGTGTTCATTGTGTAGGCCTGATAAAAAGCGCCCGTCTGAGCCGGAGCGACACCGGTCAATGAGCTCAGATCGCCCACGATGAACCACGAGTCGATGCCGGGAACGGTCTTGTTCGCAGTCGCGTTCGTGTGGATTTCAAGGTTGAAGAGCGGAATGGGAAAGCCGGCGACGTTTCCGCTTGGGCCGACCACGTTCACCGTGCCGCTGATCACGCTCGCCTCTGCGGGCGTAAGATAGCTTTTCGAGACGGCCAAGGGCGCCGATGTGGTGAACGAAATTTCGATGTGGTCCGTTCCGCCGGCGAAGGAAGGTCCGACGTATTTATAGGTGTAGGTGTCCGCGTAGGCCGCCGACGTGGCGAGAAATGCGGCCGCCGCGGCGCCGATCCATGACATTCTTTTCATCATCCGGGTTGCTTTCCTTCTGGCGTGGACAACATCAATATTCGCCGCTCGGAGGGCAGGGCGAGATCATTCACGGCGCACGCGTGTTCTCTGCAACGCGTAAAAGGCGTCGCATTTATGGACGATCGCAACCATCATGTAAGAAGTTTCTATAACGGTTTTCGTCATAAACGCGGCGCGCGCTCTTGATCGATAGCCGCGGCCGCGAATTCTCGCCTGACGCACCCCGTAACCGTGTCTGGAATTCGTGAGCTTCACGAAATAGCTATCATAGCTCGCTGACGGTGCGCTGACGCCAAGCTGACTGTTGGCCGCCCCCGGCTGATTTTCGATGCGCTACACGCCGGTCTACGCATCGTCGAGGTCCGTCTATGGCGAGGGTCCACTGGACGATGAGGGAGTCTCGGTCATAACGACGAGCTCAATGAGCGACCGATGGTCACGATTCGCGCTCGAACGGGACGAAAAGCGGCAACCGGTTTTCCGCCCGCATTCCGCTCTAAACTCCTGGAATCGATCACGTTCATGATTCTGGATTGGTTCAATCCAAAATCATGAACGTGATCTCAAGCGCGAGAACGGAAGCTGCTTTGAATTCCCGCCGGGGCATGCCGTGCTGCCCCGCGTCATAGTGCCGCTCGCCGGAACTGGAGCGCCCGCCCGATCCCAACTGCGCCTGGTTTCAGCCGCGCTCAGCGCGAGCCAATCGCATAAGATAGTCTCCATAGCCCGACTTGCCATAGTGGCTCGCGTTCTCGATCAAGCGGTCGCGATCGATGAAGCCTTTGTGGTAGGCGACTTCCTCAGGGCATGAGATCTTCAAGCCTTGGCGCCGCTCGAGAATCTCGACATATTCGGCCGCCTCGAGAAGGCTATCATGGGTCCCCGTGTCCAGCCACGCAAAGCCGCGGCCCATCATCTCCACGGCAAGGTTGTCGCGTTCCATATAAATCCGGTTGACATCGGTGATTTCGAGTTCGCCGCGCGCCGATGGCTTCAGGGAGGAGGCGATATCGAGCACGCTGTTGTCATAGAAATAGAGGCCCGTCACCGCGAGGCTCGATCGTGGTTTTGCTGGTTTTTCCTCGATCGATAGCGCCCGCCCGCGCGCGTCGATCTCCACCACGCCGTATCTTTCCGGATCCGCGACGACGTAGCCGAAAACCGTCGCGCCGAGAGGTCTTGCCCGCGCCGAGAGCAAAAGATCTGGCAAGCCGTGGCCATAAAAAATATTGTCGCCGAGGATCAACGCCACGCGATCGCCCCCGACAAAATCCCGCCCGATGATGAAGGCTTCCGCGAGCCCGCGCGGCGCGTCCTGCGTCGCAAAGCTGAGCCTTATTCCAAGCTTGGCGCCGTCACCCAGCAATTGCCTGAAGAGAGTTTGGTCCTGTGGCGTCGTAATGATCAAGATATCCCGGATATCCGCCATCATGAGCGTCGACAACGGATAGTAGATCATCGGCTTATCGTAGACCGGCAGCAATTGCTTGGAAACCACCAATGTCAGTGGGTAAAGCCTCGTGCCCGATCCGCCCGCGAGGATGATGCCCTTCATGGTTCCACCCGGCTCTCATCGAGCAGCATGTCTACGGTTTCCCGCGCACATGCTTGCCACGGCCGCGCGCGATAGCCGAACACCGTGGCGAACAAATCGCTATTAAGCGCCGAGTTGGCGGGTCGCCTCGCCAAGGTTGGATAGTCGGCGGTTGAGATCGCGGTCACTGTCGGGCAAGGCCCGCCTGCCCGCGCCTGAGCCTCGACGATCGCGCTGGCGAAGCCATGCCAGTTCGTGACGCCCGTACCGGCGAAATGATAGGTCCCCGCGGCCTCGATCCCGTGAGCCCATGCGCGATCAACGGCGAAGATCGCTTCCGCCAAATCCTGAGTCGCCGTTGGGCAACCATATTGATCGGCCACGATGCGCAGTTCCTCGCGCTCGCGAGAAAGCTGCAGAATCGTTTTGAGGAAATTCCCACCGTACCGGCCATAGACCCATGCCGTGCGCAAAATGAAATGGCGTGGGTTTTCCTCCCGAACCCGCGCCTCGCCCTCGGCCTTCGTCCTTCCATAGACGCCAAGGGGAGCGAGGGGATCGGTTTCTTGGTAAGCGCCTGTTTTCGTGCCGTCGAAGACGTAATCCGTCGAAATGTGGATGACCGGCAGACCTCGCGCCGCCGCAGCGCGGGCAACGACCTCCGCGCCGGTGACGTTTGCCGCATAGGCCGCATCCGGCTCGACCTCGGCCCGGTTTACCGCGGTACAGGCGGCCGCATTGAGAACAAGACGAGGGTTAGCCGCGGAGATGGCGGCTTCGACCGCGGAGATGTCTGCGATATCGGCTTGCGCGCGATTGCAGCCGGCGGCCTCGATGCCTCGGGCTTTCGCGAGCGCCAACACTTCGCGCCCGAGCTGCCCGCCAGCCCCGAAAACGAGGATTGGCCCCTTCATGCCGAAATCCCGAGCCGCTCGCCCCTGTAGAGGCCTTCGCGAATCCGCTCCCACCATTGCGGGTTGTCGAGATACCAGCGAACCGTCTTGCGCAGGCCAGTATCGAAGGTCTCTCGCGCCTCCCATCCGAGATCGCGCTTGATTTTGCCGGCGTCGATGGCATAGCGCCGGTCATGTCCCGGCCGATCGGTCACGTGAACGATCAAACGCTCACGCGGCCCCTCCGCCGCATCCGGAATCATTTCATCCATGAGCTGGCAGATGCGGCGCACAACTTGAAGATTGGTTTTTTCGCTTGAGCCTCCAACATTGTAACTTTCGCCGGGCAGTCCCGAGACAGCGATTTGCACGAGGGCCCTGGCATGATCCTCCACATAGAGCCAATCGCGAATGTTGCCTCCGTCACCGTAAACCGGAATAGGCTTTCGCTCGAGCGCGTTCAGAATGGCGAGCGGGACGAGTTTTTCTGGAAAATGATAGGGTCCGTAATTGTTGGAGCAATTCGAGGTAACCACCGGCACGCCATAGGTGTGATGCCAGGCCCGCACTAAATGATCGGCGGCCGCCTTTGACGCCGAATAGGGCGAGTTCGGCTGGTAGGGACTGGTTTCAAGAAACAGCCCTTCTTCGCCAAGCGAACCGAAGACCTCGTCCGTCGAGACATGATGAAAGCGAAACCGCGCTTGTCCGGCAGGATCGAGGTTCTGCCAATAATAACGCGCGCTTTGCAGCAGCACGTAAGTGCCCATGACGTTGGTTTCGATGAAGGCGCCTGGCCCGTCGATGGATCGATCGACATGGCTTTCCGCGGCAAGATGCATGATGACATCAGGGCGAAACGTCTCGCAGATTCGCCGCATTTCCGGCGCGTCGCAAATGTCGGCCTTCCTGAAAAAGAAGCGCGAATCAGCCGCGACGCCGGAGAGATTGTCAAGATTCCCGGCATAGGTCAGCTTATCGACGACGCAGACCTCGTGCGCACTCTCCTCAATGAGGTAGCGGACCACCGCTGAACCAATGAAGCCCGCCCCTCCCGTGATGAGAAACCGATCGCTCATAAAAATCTCAAACAGTGAAAGGGGACGCAAAGGACTTAAAAAAGGGAAGGCCCGCGTCCTTTTCGGAAATCACTGCGTCCGCCGGCCGGACCGGCCACGGGATCGCCAGGCCGGGATCGTCCCACCGAAAGCCAGCATCGCAGGAAGGCGCGTAAAATTTGTCAACTTTATAGGCGACTTCGGTATCTGGCTCAAGCGTGCAAAAGCCATGGGCGAAACCGCGCGGCACGAAGAGCTGCTCGCCGCCCTCCCCCGTTAAGATCGCCGAGCACCATCGCCCGTAACTCCAGCTCCCGGCCCGCAAATCGACCGCGACGTCGAACACCGAACCACGCAGGACGCGCACCAATTTCGCCTGGGCCGCCGGCGGGCATTGGAAATGAAGACCCCGGATTGTCCCCGCCTTTCGCGAGAGAGACTGATTGTCCTGAACAAACGCGGCATCGACGCCGGCCTCGGCATAGCTCCGCGCATTGAATGTCTCGACAAAATATCCGCGCTCGTCGGCGAATTTTTTCGGACGGAACAGTTTTACGCCTTCGAGCTCCAGCGATTCCACATCAACTGGCATTCAAATAACTTCTCGGGCGTCGGCATCTTTCGCGCCCATCAGGAGAAATCGAGCGGTTGATCATGGCGGCTGATCGCGCGGGGCGAATCATCGATACCGTATCTCCAAGAGATATAACCCGCCTCCACATTTGGATCGATGCCATGCTTCCTCAAAAACTGGTAGAAGGCCCCGGAAGCGACGTCTCTCAAGCGATCGTGCTTGGCGATGACGTCTCCAATTAAAGCAATCTTGTTTCCATATCGTTGACGCACCTGCGCGCTCAAGAGAAAGTCGACGGCCCAGCCGCTGATCCCCTCCTTGAATACCCAGCCAAGCTCATTGAGCACCCGGCGTGAAATGGCCGGCATCATGATCTCCACAGAGTTCAGCGCACAAAGCCTGCCGCCTTCAGGCGGGTGTTTGACAATGTCGAAATAACAATCCGAGTCTGGCGTTAATGAGGCTTGGACGAGATCGAGATTATTTGTCTTCATCGTCTGAAACAGCCGCATGATCCCGGCGCGATCGATCGCGACGTCGTCGTCCAAAAACAGAACAGCCTCGTACCGCTCAAAAAACTCGGGCCGCTCTTGAAGGATTTTTCGGATCGCAGTGGTCTTCGTACCCCTTTGAAGGAGAACATAATCAGCTGCGGGAGCCCACGCATCCGCTCCATCGTAATAATTCAGCATCAAATCAAAATCACGCGGTTTGTCCAATAACTCTGACCGGTAGCCTTCGGAAGCCTGAACAAAAACGAGGAACGGGTATGCTGGCTCGGCGAGCTCCCGTTTTACCCGCAAGGTTATGCTCTCATAGAATTTGTCCTGTCGACTGCGCAGTTCTCGCGCATTGAGCGGGACCGACTCAATTTTGTTTGTCAAGACTTCGTGGAGAACAATTTTTATATCGGGATGGCCGCGGCCGGCCGTGCGGGTAAAGAAATCAATATCGAAATGCGGAGCCGGATCTCTCCGTTCAAACATGCCTTTGCGCCAGAAATGGAGAAAAGGGTGGCTGAAATCGTCCTGCCAACCGGGGTTTTGGCGGCAATACCATTGATGATCAAAGCTGGCGGAAGGCGAAGGAGTCGAAGGCGCATTCGATCTCAGATACTCGGCAAAAGCCGAGGATTTCCGATTCGGCGACTGTGAGTCGCCGTAATATTTTGGGTCAAAGAAGGCATTTGGTAGATATCCGCGACGCTCGCCGATCAAGAGATAATGAAGCAAAGCAACCCAATGGGCGGAAGAGTCTTTCAGATAGGCTTTCTTATAGCAATAGGCTTGGAATACGCCGAGCTTCTCGATGTAAAGCAAGTCACGCACGATTTTAATAGGAAAGAACAAGAAATATAATATTCCGATATCCTCCTCATGCGTTGTTATTTTTGCAACTCTGTTCATTTTTATCTCCAATGGCGTGGAGTGGCAAGTCTGCGTAGCGGAATTTTTCGGGACGGCGCCCATACGCCAGCTGGCAGGCAAAACGGCGCCGGTCGCATAGCCCTAGCCATGGAGCCGCAACAGGCCGTCCTCGGAGAGAGCGAGTCTGCTGATGGTAGGTTTGCCGTTTAGGCTCATATGGAGCTTTTGCCAATTGGAGCGGAACAGGAAAGCTGGGAGTTCAGCTCGGCGCCGATCAGAGATTTCGTAGGCTTTGGCGTAAGCCCTTCACGCGGAAAGGCTTGCACGAAACGCTAGACCTTGCCATTTGTCATTGGCGTGCAAGACCTTGTCCGCCGATGGCGGATGCGCAGGCGGCGCGAGGCTTTGGCGGATTGCTTTGAGCGGAGCGCCGCGCCGTTGTCGGTCATGATGCGTTTGGCGGCGACGCGATGGCCGGCCCGCTGGAAGCGCCCGAGCCTCTTGATGTCGATATGGATCAATTCGCCCGGCCGCCGGGAAAGCCGATGCGGACGCAACGAGCGATCCTGAGGCCCCGCCATCCCATCGGCACGAGACGGCGAGCGAGCCATTTGCGGACGCTCCGCGGGCAGACGCCGGCGGCCTTTGCGAGGACCTGCGGCGTCAGCCCGCTTTCGATCCGCCGCGCCAGACGCTCTCGACCAATCGGCGTCAAGGTGGCCTTCTTATGGATGGTCACACGTTATGCGTCCTGTCCAGCTCCGGCTGACCGGGAGAAAGGTAGAGCTTCGCGAGTTCGGATGAGGTGCGAAGAGTTGCGTTGAAGCGATTTAGGCTCTGCGTCGCTTTCCATGCAACCCCTTGCTCAGCTTTGGCTTTGCGTGCAGTTGAAGCATGCGGAAGATCACGAAATGGGTCTTTTGACCAAATGTTCTGGCGGGAGGCCGCGAGTTTCAGCGGGTTCCTGGGCAGTCTCAGTATAAAAAAAACTCAATAATAGCTGCAGCGGGCCCTCATGAATAACTTGCAGGAAAGTGATGTAGAGCTCGTTAACTGCGTAACATCGCTAAAACTCAAGAAATCTCGCGCCAGTTGGCCGCCTGACATCCGCGCTTCGGCATAAGCTTGGGACCAACTCACATCAGCACGCCCGAACGGCGCGACCGCCTGTGGCCACTGAACGCGTTTGCGATCGCGCTGCTGACCCTGCTCGGAGCGGCTGGCGAAGTGCTCGGCTGCGAGCGATATCTCAAGTCAAACGCCGCCAAGTGACGCATCCACTCGTTATTCCAGCAGGGCAGCATGCTCCAGGGCTGCATGCTCTAAGAATCGATCCCCACAGTGCGGCAGGTTCGATTGCCGCCATTGATCAAACGGGCGCGCGGCCAGAAAGGCTTTGGGCCCTTCTGAGAGCCCGCCCGCCAACCGTGAAAGATTGGCGTTTAACCTGTCATTTACGTCTAGCGATCTTCTGCTTCGGCCCAACTTCAACGCAAGCGCCAGCTTCGTATCTTATCAGCCAAGCTGCTTTTGACGGAAGGCGGTTCTTTTCCGACAATCAACTTGGCTTGCCGCCCATCCGCTAAATGCGTCATGCCTCCCAGATCAAGCGGCGCCTTATACGAAAGATTCGGACCGCGCGTTATGACGACGCAAGAATGGCTCGGGATCGCGATGCTGGAGATGACGCTGTTGTCGCTGGCAAGCGCCATGACGAGCTCAAAAATCAAATTCGTCATCGACTCCATGCCGAGAAATGGGCTTTCGTCCGTTTGCCACGGCGCCCCCGGCCAGTGCGTCCATCCCCAGTCCTCTATGATATATTTACCGCCGGGTTTAAGATAGCCAAACAACGCCTCAAAGCAAGCCTTGGTCTGAGCGTAGTAATGCGAGCAGTCGTCGATGATCAGGTCGAGGGGCTCGGATCCGAATTGGTCGTCGAGGATCGACCGGATGCGCCCCGTGTCCGCCTGATCGACATCGCCGATCAACTCGATGGAGGAGGAAAGGTTATTGCGTGCGATCAGGGACTTGAGTTCCTCCGACGCCGGAAACCAGTCCACCGCGACAATTTTCTCGGGCGCGATCATATCGGCGAGGAAAAGCGGCATCCCACCCTGGAAAAAGCCGATCTCAAAAATTGATCTTATCGGGGCGTCGACGATCAAATTACGGTAAATCTCGAGAAATTCCCGATTTTTGAGTAGTGTTATTTTCTCATGGTTTGTCTTGCCAGAATAATCGGACACCGAACAGGAGAAGTTAAATCGAGGAGTACGAAAAGAGTGCTCGTCATCCCATTTTGGCCATTTTTCCCAAGATGTCTTTATATTGTTCATCTTCGTAAAGACTTCCTATTGTTCATCTTCGTAAAGAAGGGTAATTTCATAAGAACCCACTCAGCACAGATGGATTTGCAGACAAGGGATTGCCTCGCCGCGCCGCGGATCGTGATGGAAGTCTATGATGCGTTCCCCGCCCTTGGTCAGTTAAGAGTGGCGAAGCAGCGAATGTCAATGCCCCGAGGTCGCTCCAAACTCCGCGAGATTTCGAGTAAGGTCGAAAGCGTTGCTTTCCCCCACGACTCGGTCAAATGCGTTCGCGCGGAATTCCTCCGGCTCGTTAGTGGTTGCGCTAGCCGGGTCGATCTCGCGACGTTCTCGCGTCTCACTGACGCGGCCAACGTCCTGATCCGGGCTTCTCGTCGCCTGGTGAGCCGCCGCGCCATGGTATCCCGCAGCGCCATTCGCCGGTAAGCTTGTTTTTGGGCGCATTTGACGCGATTCGAAGGATGACCAATGGCGCGAAGAGCCGGAAGCGCCGATCTCCCGCTGCATGGCGGCCGCGTACCAAAGTGGCTGGCGGATCGAATGACCCGTCTCGGCGCCGCGATGAGCGAAGCGATCGTCCTTCATTATGGCCGCGACGAGCTGCTGCGCCGCCTCGCCCACCCATTCTGGTTCCAGTCCTTCGGGGCGGTGATGGGCATGGATTGGCACTCGTCGGGCGTCACCACGTGCGTGATCGGCGCGCTGAAGCGCGGCTTGGCGCCGCTCTCGGACGAACTCGGCGTCCACGTCTGCGGCGGTCGCGGAAAGCATTCGCGGCAAACGCCGCAGGAGCTCGTCGCAATCGGGGACCGGGTGGGATTTGACGGTTCGGCGCTCGCCAACGCCAGTCGGCTCGTCGCCAAGGTGGACAGCGCCGCCGTGCAGGACGGCTTCGACCTTTATCTTCATGGATTCATCGTGACCGATGATGGCCAGTGGGTCGTTATCCAGCAGGGAATGAACGCGGACCGCAAGCAGGCCCGCCGGTATCATTGGCTTTCGGAGGGCCTGAAAAGTTTTGTCGAAGAGCCGCACGCCGCCATCGAAGGAATTGTGCAGGGCGAGATCGTCAACCTCACCGATCGCCGCGCCGAACCATCCCGCCGCGGCCAGCTTGATCTTCTTCAATCGCTGGGTCCAGACAGAATCGCACGCGAATTGTCGCTTCTGGAAGGCCGGGTCGGAGAGCCCGCCGCGCCCGCTCCAAAGCAGCTCTTGCTGCCGCATTTGGTCATGCCGGCCCATCACGACGTCCGCCCGAGCGACGTGCTGTCGCCGCGCCTCCACGCGAGCCTCGCCGCGGCGGCCAATCGCGGCCCGGCCGATTTCGCCGAACTGCTTCTCGTTCCGGGCGTCGGCGCGCGGACCTTACGCGCGCTCGCGATGGTCGCCGAAGTCGTGCACGGGGCGCCATACCGCTTCAGCGATCCGGCGCGCTTTTCATTCGCGCATGGCGGCAAGGATCGCCATCCGTTTCCTGTGCCTCTCCAAGTCTACGATCAGACGATTAAGGTGGTGAAGTCGGCGGTCCGAAACGCGAAGCTGGGGCGCGAGGAAGAGCTGGCCGCGCTGAAGCGACTCGACGATCAGGCGCGACTCGTGGAGCGCTTCGCCTCCGGCCCGCCTGTCGAAGAGCTGATCGCGCAAGAACGAAAGGCCTCCCACGCCCACGGAGGGCGCAGCGTTTTCGGATGGGAGCAGCCCCCTGAGGATTGCGCCGGCGCCAATGACGCAATCGCCGCCCCAGTGTCGACCCGATCTTCGAAATGAGATGATCCGAACGGCTGGTGAAGCAAGGTCGAGAGATCCTCTGGCGCGCAACCCCGCTTTCCTTCGCAGGCTTGAGCCCCCCTGAAGATTTGGCAGAGGTCAGAAGCGCCGAAAGTTACGCCTTTTTCAGGAATTCGGTCCTGAGGACCAGCCCCTTCACCTGTTTCGTGCTGCACTCGACTTCATCCGGGTTCCCTGTGAGGCGAATATTCTTGACCAAAGTGCCGCGTTTCAGCGTCTCGGAGGTCCCCTTGACCTTCAAATCCTTGATCAGCGTCACGGAGTCGCCATCGGCGAGCTTGGCGCCATTGCTGTCCTTCACAATAATCTCGTCTGTCACATCGTTCCCCTTCTGACGCCCGCATAGGCCCGTGCCGCGGCCTTATACGTCGTAATCGCGAACAATCCATATGCCTCCTGACGCGCCCCCGAACACAAAAGCAGCGATGGCGCTGATGCCGAGACGCCCTGCGGCCTTGGGATGGCGATCGGGCCCGAACGCCGCCGCCAGAAATTGACAGCATCCCATGCTATCCTGCGGCCATGTCCCGCACCCATCGCCTTTTCGAGCTTTTACAAATGCTGCGATCGCGCAGGCGGCCCGTGAGCGGCGCGGAGCTTGCGCGCGAAGCGGGCGTGTCCCTGCGCACGCTTTATCGCGACATCGCCGCCCTGCAGGCGATGGGCGCGGACATCGACGGCGAGCCGGGCGTCGGCTACGTGCTGCGCCCCGGCTTTCTCTTGCCGCCGCTCATGTTTTCCGAAGAGGAAATCGAGGCGCTTGCGCTGGGGGCGAAATGGGTGGCGCGGCGCACGGACGACGCGTTGTCCGACGCCGCCCGCAGTGCGGTCGCGAAAATCGCCGCCGTCCTGCCCCGGGATTTGAAAACCCGGCTGGAGGACGACGCCCTCATTGTCGGCTCTGGTTGGGAAAAACCGCAACATGTCGAGCTGGCGCTGCTGCGCCGGTCGCTGCGCGACGAACGCAAGCTCACGATCTGCTATTGTGACGAAAAGGGTGTGCGGACGGAGCGCATAATTTGGCCTGTCACGCTCGGTTTCTTTGAATCCGCCCGCGTTCTCGTCGGTTGGTGCGAGTTGCGGCGCGACTTCCGTCATTTCCGCGCCGACCGTATCGAATCGGCGCAGATTCTGAATGCCAGATCTCCTCGGCGGCGTCAGACGCTGATGAAGGAATGGCGGCAAAACATGCTGACAGAAGTTGACAGCATATTTGCTTATTGTCGCCCTGCCCGACAAACGGCGAAAGGAAATTCCATGTCGAAGGAACTCGTTTTCTATACCAATCCTCAATCGCGGGGCATGGTCGTGCATTGGCTGCTGGAGGAAATCGGCGCGCCCTACACAATCGAGATCAAAGATTACGGGACGACCATAAAGGCGCCCGAATATCTCGCCATCAATCCGATGGGCAAGGTGCCGGCCGTCAGACACGGCGCGACGGTGGTGACGGAAACAGGCGCCATCTGCGCCTATCTTGCCGACGCGTTCCCGCAGGCCGGGCTTGCGCCTGCGCCTTCGGAGCGCGGCGATTATTATCGCTGGCTGTTTTTCGCGGCCGGCTGCATCGAGCCGGCGATGAGCAACCATTCCGTCGGCTGGGATCCGGCGACGGTCGAAATGCAGGGCCGTTTCGGCTACGGCTCCTACGCCTCCGTGATGGATACGCTCGCCAAGGCCGTGGCCGGTCGCCGCTATATCGCTGGCGACGCTTTCACGGCGGCCGACATCTATCTCGGCTCCATGATCGGTTTTGGCCTGCAATTTGGCGCAATCGACAAACGCCCCGAATTCGAGGCCTATTGGGATGGCCTCAAGGCTCGCCCCGCCCGGTTGCGCGCCGGCGCTCAGGTCGAAAAGCTGACGTCGAAACAGGTCTGGGCGACGACCTGAGGGACAATGCGTCAGTCTGCCCGGAAGTTTGACCCCACATCGGCGCGAGCATCTAAGCGCGCGCCGCGACGGCCTCGCCACGCCCGCGCGCCGCGCGCCGCAACAGCGTCAGGCACTCGACCGTCGCCGCCATGTCCAGCGCGGAAAAGCCGTCCAGCGTCTCCAATGCGGTGTCGGCGCCCGCCAGAAGCAGGCGCTCGACGATCGCGGCTTTGCCTGTCGAGGCGGCGTACATGAGCGGGGTCGCTCCATTGTCGTTTTGATTGTCGATGTCGACGCCCGCCTCGATCAGCGCCTCCATCGCATCGGGATGGGCGCCGACGCAGGCGAGCCACAGCGCATTGTTGCCGTCGGCGTTCCGCGCGTCGAGCCGCGCGCCGGCGCCAAGGAGATTGCGCACGATGTCTTTTTCTCCCTTGTGGCTCGCCTTCATCAAGGGAGTCGCGCCATTGTCGGTCACGGCGTTGACGTCTTGGGCCGGAAATCCGTTGTCGGCGAGCCACCGCCGCAAGGTCTCGTCGATGACGGCGGTCTCGATGCCGGGATGTTTGCTCCACGCCTCATATCCGCCGTCGAGGCTGTAGACGCTGGAAAATCCGAAATCGGAGAAGATTTGCGCGTATTCCTGGCTGGCGTGGCCATGATAGCAGTAGATCAACACAGGCGCGCTCTTCGGGGCGCCTGCGATCACTGCCGAAAGATTCGCCGCCGAGACGTTGTGCGCATCCGCGATGCAGCCTCGCAGGAAGGCGTCGGCGTTGCGAACGTCGAGCACGAGCGCGCCGCCCGATGCAAGGAGAGCCCGCGCCTCCTCGACTCCAATCCGCTGGAACATTGCGCGCTGGTTCATCGCCATCTTCTCCTCAAGGTTGTCGCGTCGGCCGCCAAGGCGAGCCAGGACTCTTGCAATGCCTCCGCGGAGCGGCGCTGGCCATCGCCAGACGCCTACTCGTCCATATTCGGCAGAAGGATCACCTCGGCCGGCGCGCCGGGTCCTCCACCCTCGATGAAGTCGAGGGCGCGGACAAGCGACAAGCCGCCGCCGCTGTCGATCAGGACGACGGCCTCTTTCGGCATCTTCGCCAGTTCTTCAAGCAGTTGCGCGACGGTCATTGCCCATTCCAAAGATATTGTCCCTGATCCAACGACTAGAGCGCTTTCCGACCGAATGGACCCTTCGGTCGACAAGAAATCGCTCCAGATTCAAAAGCTTAAGCATATTCTTGTCGATCAGATTGATTCAATCTGATCGGAATATGCTCTAGGGCGGACCGCGGCGCGTCAACCCTCAGAAGTCGGCGTCCCGTCCGCAGCGAATTGCAGGACGACGGCGTCTTCGTCGACCATGGCGATCTCGGCGCGCCGCAGGACGCCGGCGTCGTCATATTGATAGCGATGAGCGAGCTCCACTTCGCCGTAAACCACCTTGTCGAAGCCTGTCAGCACGCCGGCTTCGTCGAAATAGGCGCGTATGAACGTGTTCCGGTTCGACAACGCGTCCGCGGCGATCGGATTGATGAGGTTCAACGGAAGTTTGACGCCGCTGTATGAGACGAAGAATTGGCAATTCTGGTGCGTTTCCGCCGCCATTGTAGCTCCTTGGCGTGTTTGTTGTGGCTCAAGGGCTTATAGCGTGGGGTCATCAATCCTCCAAACCTTGCGAACTCTGTTGAGCCCGGCATTGTGAGCGAAAATCCCGTCAGAGCGCCGAAAGCGTCCGCGCACCCTTGAGGGCCGGATAATTGTCGCGAAGTTTGCGCTCCAGCATTTTGCACAGAGACTTATCGTTTGCGGCGCCAGCGCCGACGAAATCCGTTCCCTGATCCCAGATTTCGAAGAAACAATGAAGCGAGTCTTCATAGGCCGCCGGCGGAACCGTGGTCAGATCGCTCAGTTGGGCGATCCCGTCGGCGGTGACTTCGAGACGCCAGCTCCGGTCATCCTCGACGGAGGCCAACAAGGTGCTGATCTCCGCCGCGGACCACTCGCCTTTTAGATCGATTGTCATGTTTGTCCCTGTCGTGAACCGGACAGATCAGACGAGATCGCCGCACAGACGAGCCCGACGCGCCCCTTGATCCCTGGAATTGCATGAAGCGTGCCGAGCGAGGGCGCCCCTCGCCGCAGGCCTGCGATGGCGACGATTAGCTTCGCGCGATTCTTGCAAAGGACTTGGCTGGCGCAGGAATTAGCGGGCGGTTGATCGACGGAATTGCGCCCGGCCCAAAAGCGAAGCGGAGCAAATCCAATGTCCGAGATGATCGTCGTTGACGAGTTCAATCAGGACGACATGTCGCGCAAGACAGGCATTTTTCTCTATACCGACACGAAGCTCTGGCTCGAAGACGATCTCGCGCATCGCGCTGACGGGCCGGCCGTCATTTCTCCGGACGGGGTCGAGCGTTGGTACATCCACGGAAAAGAAATGACCTCCGAAGTGCGGACGTTCCTGTCGCAGAACAAGTGGCGCATGGAGCACGGCCTCGATACGGCTGAAAAGAAAGCCTTGTTCAAGGCTCATTTTTTGACGTGACGCCGGGGCCGGCCTTCGCGTCGATGTCGCAGCGCGCGTGGTTCGCCTTCGATCGCCGGACGGCTTGTCCTGAATGAGACAGGCGGCGTCCGCCGCCAGCCGCGGGACTTCCCCAACCATGCGCCAACACGTCAACGACCGCCCGGCGGATGCAAAATCGTCAAGCTTTTGCTTCTTGACGTTTTTTGGTCAGAATCGGCGAAAGCCGGTGCTTGAAGCGTGGCACCGTCGGTTTTTTTTCTAAATCAGGCTTTCGGCGCGGATTTTCGCGCTTAAATATTAGATCTTGGCGCGATTCGCGAGGTTTCGCCGAGAAGGTCGTCCGACGGCCTTGAAGGCGCCAGGCACAAGGCGGAATGGCCTCGCGCGGGAGCGGACTCCATGGAGCTGCCCGGCATCAGCAATGAGCCGCCAGCCGGCGCCAATCCGGACTGGACGATCGCGCAAGGGTTCGAAGCCTATAGCGAGGCGGAACATCGGACCTGGGTCACGCTCTATGATCGCCAGTCCCGGATCCTCCCCGGACGCGCTTGCGGCGCCTACCTGAATGGACTCGACGCGCTCGATTTGCATGGGGCCGGCATCCCGGACTTCGGCCGGTTGAACGAGCGCCTCGGCGCGCTCACCGGCTGGCGCATCGTGGCCGTGCCGGGGCTCGTGCCGGACGCGGTGTTCTTCGACCATCTCGCCAACCGCCGATTTCCCGCCGCCAATTTCATTCGCCGGCCGGATCAACTCGATTATCTGCAGGAGCCCGACATCTTTCATGACGTTTTCGGCCATGTCCCGCTCCTGACCGATCCGGTCTTCGCCGATTACATGCAGGCCTATGGCGAGGGCGGCCTGCGCGCGCTCGGTTTTGGGAGCCTGCATAATCTCGCGCGACTTTACTGGTACACAGTCGAATTTGGCCTCATGGAGACCCCGGATGGGCTGAGGATTTATGGCGCGGGAATCGTCTCATCCCGAACCGAGTCGATTTTCGCGCTGGAATCGGCGTCGCCCCATCGCGTCGCCTTCGATCTCGAGCGCGTTATGCGCACACCTTATCGAATCGACGATTTCCAGCAGATCTATTTCGTCGTTCCATCCCTGCAAGCGCTGCTCGACGCGACGATCAAGACCGATTTCGCCCCGATCTACACGCGGCTTGCGGAAAAATCAGACCTGGAGATCGCGGCGATCCAGCCCGGCGATACGGTTTTCGCCCGCGGGACGCAGGCCTATGCGCGGGGCCTCGTCGATCAGTGCGCTTAAATCCGATCAATCATTCGATCGATCGAGATTGGCTGGCGTCCTTGCTTTCCGCTCAGCGGTCTTTCGCAGAAGGATGACGAAGAATGGGCCCTTTTCCGCATGATGCGCCCCCCGCCGAAATCAGCGCCGACAACCCGGCTGGGACCGATGGTTTCGAATTCGTCGAATTCGCCCATCCGCAACCCGAAGCGCTCGACGCGCTGTTTCAACAGATGGGTTTCGAACGCGTCGCGCGCCACAAATCGCGTCCGATAGATCTCTATCGCCAGGGTGACGTCAACTACATCCTGAACGCCGACCGGGACAGTTTCGGCGGTCGTTTCGTCGATCTCCACGGCCCCTGCGCGCCCGCCATGGCGTGGCGGGTCGTCGACGCCGCGCATGCGTTCGCCTATGCTGCGGCGAAGGGAGCGAAACTCTATGCCGGAGATCGCGGCGCGAAAACGCTCGACGTTCCGGCGATCGAAGGCATTGGCGGCAGCCTCATCTATTTCATCGACCGCTATGCCGACAAAGGGTCATCCTATGCGATGGCCTTCGATTGGCTCGCGGAAGCAGATCCAAAGCGTGTTGGTTGCGGGATAGAATATCTCGATCATCTCACCAACAATGTCTACCGCGGCGATATGGACCGGTGGTATCGCTACTATCAGGAGCTCTTCAACTTCCGTCAAATCCGCTATTTCGACATCGAAGGAAAAAGGACCGGCCTGTTCTCGCGCGCCTTGACGAGCCCCTGCGGCAAGATCCGCATTCCGATCAACGAGTCGGCCGACGACAAAAGCCAGATCGAGGAATATTTGCATCAATACAGGGGCGAGGGCATCCAGCATATCGCCTGCGGCTGCGCAAACGTGTACGAAACGGTAAGAAGCCTCAGCGCGCGCGGCCTCGCCTTCATGCCGCCCCCGCCGGAGTCCTATTACAACGGCATTGAAAGCAGGTTGCCGGCGCATGGCGAACCGCTGGATCAATTGCGCGCCAGCGGCCTTCTGATCGACGGCGAAGTTGTCGAAGGCGGCCCGCCCAAGCTCCTGTTGCAAATCTTCTCCAAGACAGTGATCGGGCCGATCTTTTTCGAATTCATCGAACGCAAGGGAGACGAAGGTTTTGGCGAAGGGAATTTTCGCGCCTTGTTCGAATCGATAGAAAGAGACCAAATTCGCCGTGGCGTGATCAGCGCATGAATGAGAGAGTGAAACAGAAATGTTCGCCCGCGCATGTCGCCGCGATTGCGCAATAGCCGGGGTGCGCTTTTGGCGCTAGAGCATATTCCGATCAGATTGAATCAATCTGATCGACAAGAATATGTTCACGCTTTTGAATCTGGAGCGATTTCTTATCGACCGAATGGTCCATTCGGTCGGAAAGCGCTCAAGGGGGGCTCGCCATGGCCAATCGTTACATGCACGGTTTCGGCAACGAGTTCGAGACCGAAGCGCTGCCGGGCGCCCTGCCGCAAGGACAGAACTCGCCGCAACGTTGTCCTTACGGCCTCTATGCCGAGCAATTGTCGGGTTCGCCTTTCACTGCGCCGCGCTGCTCCAATGAACGCTCCTGGCTCTACCGCATGCGTCCTTCTGTCCAACACGCAGGCCGCTTCGCGCGCATCAGTATGCCCAACTGGAAAACCGCGCCGCACATGATCGATCATGGCCTCGCGCTCGGCCAATTGCGTTGGGGACCGCCCCCAATCCCGGATGAGCCGCTAACCTTCCTGACCGGAATGCGCACGATGACGACGGCCGGCGACGTCAACACCCAAACCGGAATGGCCGCCCATATTTATCATGTCGCCGCGGACATGACGGATGACTATTTCTACAACGCCGATGGCGAATTACTGATCGCGCCGCAGACCGGCGGACTTGACATCGCGACGGAACTCGGCGGCATCGCAATCGGGCCTGGCGAAATCGCCGTCATCCCGCGCGGCGTAAAATTCAGGGTCGCCCTCAGCGACGGTCCCGCGCGCGGTTATGTGTGCGAGAATTACGGCGCCAAATTCACGCTTCCCGAACGCGGCCCGATCGGCGCCAATTGTCTCGCAAATCGACGCGACTTCGAGACCCCTGTGGCGTCGTACGAGGAAAAGGAGACGCCCTGCCGCGTCGTCGTCAAGTGGTGCGGCGGCTTTCACTGCGCGGAGATCGGACACTCGCCTCTCGATGTGGTCGCCTGGCATGGCAATTATGCGCCCTACAAATATGATCTACGCCGTTTTGCGCCTGTCGGCGCCATTCTAGCAGATCATCCAGACCCCTCGATCTTCACAGTCCTCACGGCCCCTTCAGGCGAGGCCGGCGCCGCCAACGTCGATTTTGTAATTTTCCCCGAGCGCTGGCTCGTGGCCGAGCATTCGTTTCGTCCGCCCTGGTATCATGTCAACATCATGAGCGAGTTCATGGGGCTGATCTATGGCCGATACGACGCGAAAGCTGAGGGCTTCGAGCCAGGCGGCGTCTCGCTGCACAATTGCATGCTGCCGCATGGCCCGGACAAGCAAGCTTTTGACGCTGCGAGCATTGGCGAGCTGACGCCGCAAAAGCTTACGGGCACGTTGGCCTTCATGTTCGAAACGCGCTATCCGCAACATGTGACGGAATACGCCGCCAAACTACCTACGCTACAATCCGACTACATCGACTGCTGGCGCGGCCTGAAGAAGCATTTCGATCCGAAGCGCCGCGAATGGACAGGTCCATGAAGCTCGCGACGCTGAGAAACAACGCGCGCGATGGAAGGCTTGTCGTCGTCTCGCGCGATCTCACGCGGGCGACTGACGCCGGCGCGATCGCCCCGACCCTCCAGCATGCGCTCGACGATTGGCCGCGGTTCATGCCCGGGCTGGAGGCGCTCGCGGCGCAACTCGAGATCGGCGCGACTCCCGCCGAGCGGTTTCACGAGCATGATGCGCTTTCGCCGCTGCCGCGCGCGTTCCAGTGGCTCGACGGCTCGGCCTATGTCAATCACGTCGAACTGGTGCGTAAGGCGCGCGGGGCGCAGATGCCGGCGAGCTTCTGGACCGATCCCCTCATGTACCAGGGCGGATCGGACGCTTTTCTCGCGCCCCGCGAGCCGATCCGGGTGGCCGACGAAAGCTTCGGCATCGATTTCGAAGGCGAAGTCGCCGTCATAGTGGACGATGTTCCGATGGGCGCGAGCCGAGAGGCCGCCGCGGCCGCGATCGCGCTTATCATGCTGGCGAATGACGTCTCTCTGCGCAACCTGATGCCCGCCGAGCTTGCGAAGGGGTTCGGCTTCCTCCAGTCAAAGCCCTCCTCGGCTTTTTCGCCCGTCGCGGTCACGCCGATGGAGCTCGGCCCGGCGTGGGACGGCAAGCTGCATCTCCCTTTGCGCGTCGATCTCAACGGCGCGCCGTTCGGATCGGCCAACGCCGGCGTCGATATGACCTTCGACTTTCCCGCCCTCATCGCGCATGCCGCCACGACCAGAGCGTTGACGGCGGGAACCATAATCGGCTCCGGAACGGTCTCGAATAGAGGAGCGGACGGCGGCCCCGGCCGCACAATCGCCGATGGCGGATTTGGCTTCTCGTGCATCGCCGAAATCCGCGTGGTGGAGACCCTTCTCACGGGCGCGGCGCAAACGCCATTCCTGCGGTTCGGCGACATCGTGCGAATCGAGATGCGCGACGCGGCCGGCCGCTCCATTTTCGGCGCCATCGAGCAGAGGGTTGAGCCCTATGCGGGACCCGATCGCTCCGCCGGGACGAAAGTGCGCGCGCGCGTTTAGACCGCCCTCTCGGCCTCCGGGTCCCGCTACGTCGCCGCGGCTGCGAGATCAAGGGGCATGCGCGCCCACGCGTCGGCCTTCGCGCTCGGTCGATCCGGCGCCGCGTAGATCGCGCCAAAACGGTTTTGCAGTATAGCGTCGAGCGTCATCTCCTCCTGCCGCACGAAACCCTTTTGCGGCAGCTTGCCGCCCGCGAGCAGATCAAGGACCGCGGCGACGCCGGACGCCGTGGTCGCCTGGATCGCGCTGCGCATGACGCCGTCGATGAGGCGGCTGTAGATCTTGTTGGCGTAGGTTTCTTGCACGAGACGGCCGTCCTTGCGGCCCGACGCGGTGACGAACACGATGACGACGTCCTGCAGGGTCGCTGGCACCGCGTTTTCCAGAATATCCTTCAGCACGTCGCGGCGGTCCCTGAGGCGCAGATCGTGGAGCAGCGCTTTCATAATCGCGGCATGGCCAGGGTAGCGGATGGTGCGGTAGTTCAGCGTTCTGATCTTGCCTTTTAGTGTTTCACAAAGCGTCCCGAGCCCGCCGGATGTGTTGAACGCTTCGTAGGTCACGCCGTCGAGCGAGAACTCCTCGCGCTCCTCCAACGGCGGAACCTCGACAAGCGCGCCATCGACGATCGCCTGACACGGTTCGCAATATTCGTTGATCACGCCGTCCGTGCTCCAGGTGAGATTGTAGTTGAGCGCGTTCGATGGGTACTGCGGCAGCGCTCCGACGCGCAATCGTAAGCTGTCGACAATATCAAAATGCTTGACCAGATCATAGGCGACAATCGAAACAAAGCCCGGAGCCAGGCCGCACTGCGGGATGAAAGCTGCGCTTGCGTTCGCGGCGAGTTGCTTGACGCGGCGCGCGCTCGCGACGTCTTCCGTGAGATCAAGGTAATGCACGCCGCTCCGGGCGGCCGACTCGGCGACCCGGGTCGTCAAATGATAAGGCGCGGCGCTGACCGCCGCGAAACGGCCCGCGAGCAAAGCGTCGACGGCTTGCCCATCCTCGATATCGAGCTGAACCTTGGCGATCGCAGATCGCGATTCGAGGGCGGCGAGTTGCGCCGCCGAGCGATCCGCGACCGTGACGCGATAGTCGCCGGCGCCGGCGAGCATGCCTGCGATGGTCGCGCCGATCTTTCCCGCGCCAATAATGACGACGTCTTTCATGAGGGCCTCCCGGAATTTCGTGGTCGGACCAATATGACGTTGCCTAAGCTCGAATAGTAGCCCAAGAAGCGACGATTTCACTAGCAATATCCGGCGATATGCCGTAGAAAATCGTCATGTCGACGATTGACGACACCGATGAGCTGCTTTTGGCGCTGCTTCGCGAAAACGCCCGCGCCTCGACGGCGACGCTCGCCCGGCGACTTGGTTTGTCGCGGACAACGGTTCAGGGCCGCATCGAGCGGCTGGAGCGGCGCGGCGTCATCGCCGGCTACACCCTCAAAACATCCGACGACTACGAGAAGGGGCTTGTGCGCGCCCACGTCCTGATCACCGCGCTACCGAAGCTATCCGCGCGCGTCGAATCGGAACTCCGGCGTATGCCGGCGGTGCGCATGCTTCACTCCGTGAGCGGGGCGTTCGACATGATCGCGATCGTCGCGGCGCCGTCGATCCAGGAGTTGGATAAGCAGCTCGATCAAATCGGCATTCTTGAGGGCGTCGAGAGAACCATGTCTTCGATTATCCTCTCGACGCGAATCAACCGCTGAGCGAGGCTGACAGATTCGAAGCTTCTTGATCCCTGAATAAT
>JBKQMI010000135.1:0-10161 GCA_052146775.1 Methylocella sp.
GCCGCTCAGTCTCGGGCTGCGTCTTCGGTATTGGCTCGGGCTTGGCTTCATGCTCACGCATCCACCGTCGCGCACGCGAGCCGAGCGATTCCAGAAAGTCGATGAGCGGCTTCAGCCGATTCTTGCCGCGCCGCCAGGCCGCCTCCTCGACATTGCCGCCGCCGTCCCATCGGCCATGCCAGCCCCGTGACTGCGCCTCGTTGAAATTGGCCTTCGCCAGCGGCGCGTCAAATGCGGCGAGCGAAGCCGGATCGACCCCTTGCGCCTTCAGGAGAACATCCGGGCTGACACCGACGTCGAGCATCTTCTCGGCGACGAAGGCGCGCAGTTGCGCCCCCTCGTCGCCGCAGGGCGGCAGCCCGGCGAAGATCAGATGGAATTGCGCCAGGGCATGCTCGCCCGCGTTCCATAGCTCCGTCGCCCGCCGCATCTTGCCGAGAAGATGCGGACCAACCGGCTGCTCCAGAACCGTGCAGAGAATCGCCGCCGCACCATGCGGGTCGAAGACAAGGCGGGGGTGATTGCGCGCGTCCGTCTCCATCCGCGCGAGAACGGTTCCCGGCCCCAGAACGATTCCCTCGCCCGTGATCGCCATCTGGGGCGAGACGCGGCCGGGCCGCGTGCGCCTCTCGAACTCCCGTGCGATGTCATCCGCCGCGTCCAACCAGATGGTCCCCTTTCGAGAGGCCGAATTTGGTCAGGAGCGCAACAGCAAACAGCGCCGCCACAAAGAACGAACGGTGAACATAACGAGGAGTGGAATAGGTAAGATCGCGGAAAAAGACTGCTATCGCGCGGGCGGGGCGGGTTTTTCCGCGCCGGCCGGGAAGATGCGCAGCAAGGTGATGCGGTTCTTCGTCTTGCGCAGCACGTCGAAGCGGAAGCCGTGGAAGGTGAAGACCTGCCCCGATTCGGGGATGGCGCGCGCCTCATGGATGACGAGCCCGGCGATCGTCGTCGCCTCCTCGTCCGGCAGATTCCAGTTCATCACGCGATTGAGGTCGCGGATCGGCACCGAGCCCTCGACGGTGACCGAGCCGTCGGACTGCGGACGCACCCCTTGCGCGACGAGATCATGCTCGTCGGAAATATCGCCGACGATCTCTTCGAGAATATCCTCAAGCGTGACGAGGCCCATGACGACGCCGTATTCGTCGACGACGATGGCGACATGCGTCTTGCGCTTCAGGAACGCCTGCAGCTGATCCCGCACAGGCGTGGTGTCGGGAACGAACCAGGGTTTCAGCGCGATGCTCTCGACGTCGAGATGCTCGAGCTTGCCGCCCGCCGCATCGAGCGCGCGCAACATATCCTTGGAGTGCAGCACGCCGATGATGTTTTCGGGATCGTCGCGCCAGATCGGCAGCCGCGAAAAGGGTGCGTCGACGATCTCGCGGATCAGTTCCTCGGGGGGCAGATCGGCGTTGAGCGTCAGCATGTTGGTGCGATGGACCATGACGTCGGAAACTTCGAGTTCGCGGAGGTCGAGGAGGCCGCCGAACATGTCGCGATCGGCCCGCGCGACGCCGCCTTCCTCATGCAGAAACTCGACCGTGCTTTTCAGCTCCTCGTGGCCCGACAGGATGGAGCGCTGCTGGCTGGCGTCGACGCCGAAAAGCTTCAGGAAGCCGCGGACGAATCCGTCAACCGCGACGAGCACCGGCCCGAACAAAGCGACGAAAAAGGCGAGAGCCCGCGCCACGAAGAGCGACATGCGGTCGGGATAATTGATCGCCACGGTCTTCGGCATGACTTCCGCGAAAACGAGCACCAGAACGGTCATGAGGCCCGTCGCGTAAATGGCGCCGCTGTCGCCGACGAGAGCGACGAGAATGCTGGTCATGAACGCCGACGAGCCGATATTGACGAGCGTATTGCCGAGGAGGCACGCGCCGATCATGCGGTTCCGGCGCGAGAGAAGCCGGTTGACGAGAGCCGCGCGGCGATCGCCGGTCTTTTCCAAAGCGTGCATGCGCGCGCGCGAGGCCGCGGTCAGCGCCGTCTCGGAGGCGGCGAAAAATGCGGATAATCCGATGCAGAGGAAAATGATGGCGATCGCGATCCACAAAGAGACCGATAAAACCTCGCCGTCGGGGCCGTGCATGGCTCTACTTTCCCTTGTTCAGTTCGTTTGCGAGAAACGCGCGCGCCTCTTCGGCGTCGATCGATTTCGCCACGAAGCAGTCGCCAATTCCCCGCGCGAGGATGAAGGTGAGGGCGCCGCGCTCGACCTTCTTGTCCTGATGCATGGCCTCCACGATGTCGTCCGCGCCGACGCGAAAACCCCCGATGTCGGCGATCCGCGCTGGCAGGCCGACCGCGCGCAAATGCGCCTCGACCCGCTCCGCGTCCGCCGGCGGACAAAGCCCGAGACTGGCGGAAAAGCGGAACGCCGCGGCCATGCCGATCGCGACGCCCTCGCCATGCACCAGCCGCGCGCCATCGTAATGGTTGAGCCGCTCGAGCGCGTGGCCGAAGGTGTGGCCGAGGTTCAACAGGGCGCGATCGCCGCGCTCGAACTCGTCGCGGCCGACGATCGCGGCCTTGGCCCGGCAACTCGTCGCAATCGCATGAATGCGGTCGGCGCCGCCGGAAAAGACGCCGCGCCAATTGGCTTCGAGCCAGCCGAAGAAGCCAGCGTCGCCGATGAGGCCATATTTGACGACCTCCGCATAGCCGGCGCGAAATTCGCGCGCCGGCAGAGTCGCCAGAACGTCCGCGTCGGCGAGCACGAGGGAGGGCTGGTGAAACGCGCCGATCAGGTTTTTGCCGTGATCCGAGTTGATGCCTGTCTTGCCGCCGACGGACGAATCGACCTGAGCGAGGAGGCTCGTCGGGATCTGCACGAAGCGCATGCCGCGGCGGACGGCGGAGGCGGCAAAGCCCGCGAGATCGCCGATGACGCCGCCGCCAAAGGCGATGACGAGATCGCCGCGTTCGAGCCGCGCGGCGATGATGGCGTCGCAGACCTCCGCGAAGGAGGCGTAGGATTTCGACCCCTCACCCGCGGCGATAACGACGGCGCAATGGCGGACGCCCGCCTCATCGAGGGATTTCTCCAGCGCGGCGAGGTGAGTTTTGGCGACATTGGCGTCGGTCACGATGGCGCAGGCCGCCCCCGGCGCGAGGTTTTGCACATAGGCCCCCGCCCTGGCGATGAGGCCGGGGCCGATCAGAATATCGTATGACCGCGCGCCAAGCTCGACTTCGACCTGCGCGACGGCGGTCGGCTCCTCTGGAGCGCCGGCGCCGCCTTTTGGCGTCGAATCGAAAAGGAAATCCCCGACAGGGGAGCCAATCTGGACCGGAGCGGGGGGGGTGGCGGGGTTCATGTCTCGTACAGGACTGAGGAGCGGCGGTTCGGGCGAAAAGCGCATGAAAAACTCGATGGCCGTGACGATGTCTTCGACGGCGAGTTCATGCGGGCCGTCGCGCGAAACGACCGTAACGTCGGCGCGGGCGTAAAAGGGATAGCGTTGCTCCAGCAACGCGCGCAGCGTGGCCTCGGGATCTGGACTTTGCAGCAGCGGACGATGCGAGCGTTTGCGCACGCGCCGCCAGAGCACCTCGGGGTCGGCCTTGAGCCAGACCGACAGCCCCCGCGCGGCGATCCGCGCCCGCGTCTCATCGTGAAGAAACGCGCCGCCGCCGGTGGCGATGACGCGGGGACCTTCTTCGAGAAGGCGCGCCATGACGCGGCGCTCCCCGTCGCGAAAAAAGGGTTCGCCATGCTTTGCGAAAATCTCGGCGATCGTCATTCCCGCCGCCGCTTCGATCTCCGCATCGGCGTCGACGAACGGAAGCCCGAGCCGCTGCGCGAGGCGGCGCCCTGTCGAGGTCTTGCCCGATCCCATGAAGCCGACGAGCACGATCGAACGGTCGCCAAGCGCCTGCGTCAGCGCCGCGACGCGGCGGTCTTGGACGCTTTCCTGAGTCTCATTCAAAGGTTCAGAACTGCTGGTCATGTTGGACTTTAGCATGCGCCTCAATGGGATTTAAGCGGCAGTTTGAGCGTCGTCGCGCTGGCCGGCAAGGATCAATAGTAATTCCAAGATCCCCTAAAGGTGAGTTGCGGTTTTACAACACGTCTCCAATTAAGAGCAGGCGGCCCCTTGCAATTGATTCAGATCAAATTGAAGATGCGCCCATCAAGGCAATTTGCGCTGGCAAAGGTTGGCGGCAAAGCGCTGCTATAGAGTCAACGACCCATTTTTGGGAGTTCGGGGGGGTTCAATGATCAGGATCATTCGCTGCGCAACGGCAGCTTTCATGCTTGGGGCGCTGGCCGGTGCGGCGTCCGCCGCCGACCTTGCGCCGCCTCCGGCGCCTGCGCCGGTTCTGCCGGATGCTTTCCAGCCATTCCAGGTGCGGTTGCGCGCCGTCGGCGTCATCACCACCAGCGGCGGCATCCTGCAGACCGTGCCCGGCGGGGCCTTCGTCAGCGGCGGCTTCAAGGCTTCCGACGCCGTCATTCCGGAACTCGACGTCAGCTATTTCTTCACCAAGAACATCGCGGTCGAAGCCATTTGCTGCGTCTCTTATCACAAGCTGTTTCTGGATGGCGGAGCGGTCGCCCCCAACCAGCAGGCCGCGAGCGCCTGGCTGTTCCCGCCGACCGCGCTTGTGCAATATCACTGGACTGATTTCGGCGCGTTCCAGCCCTATATCGGCGTCGGCGTCAACTATACGGTCTATTTCTCCCAGCACGCCGCGCTGCCCTTGCTCAACACCGTGGCCGTCCAGAATTCCTGGGGCGTCGCGGGCCAGATCGGCTTCGATTACATGATCGACGATCATTGGGGCTTCAACTTCGACGTGAAGAAGATCATGATGAATCCGCACGTGTACGGAACCGTCGCCCCCGGTCTGGTGTCGATCAGCGGACAGGCCAATCTCAGCCCTTGGCTGATCGGCGGCGGCATCACCTATCGCTTCGGCGGTCCGGCCGCTGCGGTCGTCGCCAAATATTGAGACTCAATTTGGCGGGGTTCCGGCCGCCAGCCGCCGGAACCCCGCCTTGATTCGCGTCGTCCCGAGGATTTCGGGAGGCCGCGCGATCAGGATGATTTCAGCGCCGCGTCGAGTTCGGGGAGCGCCTCGAACAAATCCGCGACGAGGCCATAATCGGCGACCTGGAAGATCGGCGCCTCCGCGTCCTTGTTGATCGCGACAATTACTTTCGAATCCTTCATCCCGGCGAGGTGCTGGATCGCGCCTGAAATGCCGACCGCGATGTAAAGATCGGGCGCGACGATCTTGCCGGTCTGCCGACCTGCCAATCATTCGGCGCATAGCCCGCATCGACCGCCGCGCGCGAGGCGCCCATGGCGGCGCCGAGCTTTTGCGCCACGGGTTCGATGTAAGTTGCAAAATTTTCGGCGTTCTGCAGCCCCCGCCCGCCTGAGATAACGATCCGCGCGGCGGTCAGCTCCGGCCTCTCCGAGACGGCGAGCTCCTCGCGGAGGAATTTCGCATCCGCCGCGGCCGGCGCCGGAGCGACCTCGGCAATGGGAGCCGCCCCGCCGGACGCGGCGGCCGGCGCGAAAGCGGTGGCGCGCACGGTGATGACCTTCAGCGCATCCTTCGAGCGCACCGTGGCCAGCGCGTTGCCGGCGTAAATCGGCCGCACGAAGGTATCGGGCGCGACGACCTCGACGATCTCCGAAATCTGCTGCGCGTCGAGCGTCGCCGCCACGCGCGGCAGCACGTTCTTGCCAAACGTCGTCGCGGCGGCGAGGATCGCGGCGTAATTTCCCGCGAGCCCCGTCACGAGCGGCGCCACGGTCTCGGCCAGCGGATGCGCATAGAGGGGATCGTCGGCCAGCAGCACCTTTTCGACGCCGGCGATGGCGGAGCCGGCTTCTGCGATGGCGCGGACGCCGTGGCCGACGACGAGGAGTTCGACGGGACCGCCAAGAAGAAGGGCCGCCGCGACGGCGTTGAGAGTCGCCGGCTTCAAAACACGGCCGTCATGTTCGGCGAGGACCAGAGCGGTCATTTTCAGATCACCTTCGCTTCGTTCTTCAATTTGTCGACGAGGGCGGCGACATTCTCCACCCGGACGCCGGCCTGGCGCTTTGGCGGCGCGTCGACCCGCAAGGTGACGAGGCGCGGGGCGATGTCGAGCCCGAGTTCGGCCGCCGGAATGATCTCCAATGGTTTTTTCCGCGCCTTCATGATATTGGGAAGGCTGGCATAACGCGGCTCGTTCAGGCGCAGATCCGTCGTCACCACTGCCGGCAGCGCCAGCGACACGGTCTCAAGGCCGCCGTCGACCTCGCGGGTCACTTCGGCGCGGCCGTCCTTGACCACGAGCTTCGAGGCGAATGCGCCCTGCGGCCAGCCGAGCAACGCCGCGAGGGCCTGGCCGGTCTGATTCGAATCATCGTCGATCGCCTGCTTGCCGAGGATCGCGAGCTGGGGCGCCTCCCGCTCACAGAGCGCCTTGAGGATCTTGGCGACCGCCAGCGGCTCAATCTCGTCGTCGCTTTGCACGAGGATGGCGCGGTCGGCGCCAAGCGCGAGGGCCGCGCGCAGCACCTCCTGCGACGCAGCCGGGCCAATGGACACGGCGACGATCTCGGAGACGACGCCGGCCTCCTTCAGCCGCACGGCCTCCTCGACGGCGATTTCGTCGAAGGGATTGGCCGAGAACTTGACATTCGCGGTCTCAACGCCGGAATTGTCGGCCTTCACGCGGATCCTGACATTGTAATCGACCACTCGCTTCACCGCGACCAGGGCTTTCATCCAGCGTTCTTCCTTTCCTGACCCATCGTTCTCCGCGGGCGGGAGCGATCTGGCCGCCCTCCCCCCGCGCGACGATCGCACATTTTTTCACCCTGCGCCGCGCGCGGCGGCGTTTGCGGGCCGAGGCGGGAATTTCAGACTCAGAACGCCGCTTCCTCGAACGCCATCATGGATTTTCCGCCGGCCATGATGGAAGCAAAGAGGGCGCCCGTTTGCGGCAGCAGCCGCTGCATGTAGAAGCGGGCGGTCGCAACCTTGGCGGCGTAGAAGCCATCGGAATCGTCGGCGCCGACCTTCGGCAGGCTGACCTCGGCCATGCGGGTCCAGAGATAGGCCAGAGCGGTGAGGCCGAAGAGGCGCAGATAATCGGTCGCGGCCGCTCCCGCCTCCTCCGGATTGCGCAAGCCGGCGCGAGCGACCTCGGCGGTCGCCTGCTGCAGGCGAACGAAAGCCTTGCCGAGCGGCTGGACGAATTCGCTCAACGCCTTATCCTCGCTTTTCGCCTCGATATAATCCGACACGGGATGGAAAAACCGGCGCAGCAGGCGCCCGGCATCGGCGGGCAGCTTGCGGCCGACGAGGTCCAGCGCCTGGATGCCGTTGGTCCCCTCATAGATCTGCGCGATGCGACAGTCGCGTACATATTGCTCCATGCCATGTTCGCGGATGTAACCATGGCCGCCGAGAACCTGCATGCCGAGATTGGCGGCCTCCGAGCCAAGATCGGTCATCAGCGCCTTCACGATCGGCGTCAGCAGGGCGACGAAATCCTCGGCTTCGCGCCGCACTTCGGGATCCGGGTGGCGGCTCTCGAGATCGAGGTTGCGCGCCGTCCAGGCGGCGAGCGCCCGGCAGCCCTCGGCATAGGCGCGCTGGGTCAAGAGCATGCGCCGCACGTCCGGATGAACGATGATCGGGTCGGCGGGCTTTTCGGGATGCTTCGCGCCGGAGAGTGAGCGGCCCTGCAGCCGTTCGCGGGCATAGGCGACGGCGCCCTGATAGGAGGCCTCGGCGACGCCAAGGCCCTGCATGCCGACCGCGAGGCGCTCGGCGTTCATCATGGCGAACATCGCGCGCATGCCCTTGTGCGCCTCGCCGACGAGCCAGCCGGTCGCCTCGTCGAAATTCATGACGCAGGTGGAGGAGCCCTTGATGCCCATCTTGTGCTCGATCGATCCGCAGGCGACGCCATTGCGGGGCCCGAGCGAACCATCCTCCTTGACGAGATATTTGGGCACGAGGAACATGCTGATCCCCTTGGTTCCCTTCGGCGCGCCGGGGAGCCGCGCCAGCACCAGATGGATGATGTTCTCGGTCAGGTCATGTTCGCCGGCGGAAATGAAGATCTTCGTGCCGGTGATCTTGTAGGCCCCGTCGTCCGTCGGCGCCGCGCGGCTGCGCAAAAGGCCAAGATCCGTGCCGCAATGCGGTTCGGTGAGGCACATGGTCCCGGACCATGTTCCTTCGATCATTTTCGGCAGATAGATCCGCTTCAGCGCGTCCGATCCGAAGTCGTGCAGAGCGACATAGGCGCCCTGGGTCAGGCCCGGATAGAGGCTGAAGGAGAGGTTGGCCGAGCAGATCATCTCGACGACCAGCGTATCGACCGCCTTCGGCAGGCCCTGCCCGCCATATTCGGGATCGCAGGCGATGGAGGTCCAGCCGCCCTCGCGGAACTGGCGGTAGGCGTCCACGAATCCCTTGGGCGTGCGGACGACGCCGTTCTCCAGCGTGCAGCCCTCCTCGTCGCCGGAGCGGTTCAGCGGATGCAGCACCTCCTCACAAACTTTGGCGGCTTCCTCAAGGATGGGGTCGATGAGGTCGCGGGTGAACTCCTCAAAGCCCGGCAGGCCGGCGAGTTCGTCGCCGCCCATCAGCTCGAAGAGAACGAAGCGCATATCGCGCAGGGGAGCTTTGTAGCCGGCCATTTTTCGATCCTACTCCGCAAAGCTTGCGCCTGAACTGGCTTTTTTGACGCATGAAGACATCAGGAAACTCGCGCGGTCGCCGCCTAATTGCGCAAAGGTTTGCCGGTCATGAGCATGTGCTCGATCCGAGCCAAGGTTTCGGGCCGCCGGATGAGCTTCCTGAAGTTTTCGCGCTCGAGCTTCAAAAGACCGTCCTCGTCAACCGTCTCGGTGATGTCCGTTTCGCCGCCCGACAGCACCTCGGCCAGCGCTGCGGAGACGATCCTGTCGTAGGGCGTCGCCTTGCCGAGCCGCGCGAACGCATCCACCGCCATCTTCATGGCCGCCCGAGCGCTCGGACCCGGCAGGCTCAGGACCTGCGGTTGCGGCGGCTTGTAATCGGCGGCGAGCTTCAGCGCCTTCGCCCTGGCGTCGGCGAGCAGGCGGTAGCGGTTCATGGTGACGCCGTCGGTGGATTTCAGGAACAAAAGCTCCTTGGCCTCGGCGGCGGATTTCGCGACGGTCGCGGTGCTGATGGTCTCGAATGCCTTGGCGATCGGCGGCATCGGGCCTTTCGGCAGACGCCCCAGCGCGAACCAGCGCTCCAGCATCTCCTTGCAGCCGCCCCAGCCCGGAATGAGACCGACGCCGACCTCGACGAGTCCCACATAGGTCTCGGCATGGGCCTGCACGGCGTCACAATGAAGCAGAATTTCACAGCCCCCGCCCAGCGCCATCCCCGAGGGCGCCCCGACCACGGGGAAGGGCGCGTATTTCAGCATGCGATATGTGGTCTGGCCCTGGGCCACGAGATTTTCGATCTCGGTCCAGGCGGCGATGTTGGCGGCGAAAAGCGCGAGGCCAAGATTGGCGCCGACGGAAAAGTTGGCGCCTTCGTTGTAGATCACCAGCGCCTTGAAATCCCTGGCGACCTGATGGATCGAGCGCATCAGCAGATCCATCGTGTCTGGATCGAGCGCGTTCATCTTGCTCGTGAATTCGAAGCAGGCGACGCCATCGCCAATATCCCACAAGGCGGCGGACCCGTTCTTCAACACCGGCGTCGCGTTGAGCTTCAAGTCCTCCAGCATGATCACGCCTTCGGGGCGGGCGAGATCATGGTAGGCGCCATCGAGACCGAGCGCTTGCCGGCGGCCTTCATGGACACGGTAGAACGGACGTCCATCCGCCAAGCGCAGGATCGCCGGAACGGGGATACCGCTCGCCTCGAGTTTGGCCGTAAACCATGCGCCGCCGAGTTGGTCGATCAGTTCGAAGGGGCCGAATTTCCAGTTGTAGCCGAGCCGCATGGCCTCATCGATGGACGAAATCTCGTCGGCCGCGTCGCCGGCCAGCGCGGCGGCGTAGGCGAGCGTTGCTCCAAGCACGCGCCAGGCGTAGCGGCCATGCGCGCTGTCATGTTCGAGCAGGCGGTTGAGGCTGCGCCCGCTCTCCTCGATCGCCTCGATCTGCGGCTTGCGCGCCGGCCGGAACGCGCCGGTCG